>NZ_CEVIVD010000035.1:37859-42426 GCF_982290655.1 Protofrankia sp. CiP1_Cm_nod3 | reverse complement strand
CCCCGAGGCGGCGGAAGGGGATGCGGGGGATGCGGGAGAGGGGGCGGTCCCGCACTCGTCGCAGAACCCGTCCGGCTGGACCGTGCCGCCGCACCCCGGCTCCTGGCACCGGGCCCCGGCGGACGCCGCCGGGCTCGACTGCTGGCTCATCGCGTCGGCTCCTCGAGATCGGTGCGGTCGACCAGTTTCGCGGCGTACGACATCACGAGTTCGTCGGCCGCGTCGAGGTCGACCGGCGAGGTGTAGAGCGTCTCCCGCGCCCGCCGGAAGACGGCGTCGAGGTCCGGGGCCTGCGCCACGCCGTGGCGCACCGCCTTCGCGTGCAGCGCGTGGAGCAGCCCGCGCAGCTCGCCGCGCCGGTTCAGCGGCGCGGCGTTGGCCTCGGCGGCCTGCCGGGCGGTGGCCAGCGCCGAGGTGGCGACGTCGCGCCAGGCGGCGAGCCCGCGGCCGGCCCGCAGCCAGTCGCCGGCGGCCCGGCGGTGCTCGAGGCGCTCGAGCCATGGGCGCAGGCCCCGCCGTGGGTCGTCCAGCCAGCCGTCCGCCAGCCGCAGCAGGCCGGTGCCGGTGCCGGTCACCCGCGTGACGACGGCCGCCGCCGCCTGCTCGGCCGCGGCGGCAACCGAGACGATCTCGGCGAGCAGCTCGCTGGCCGCCCGCAGCTCGTCGGCCAGCGAGTCGTGCTGCCGGCACAGCCCGTCGACGGCGTCGCGGGCCAGGCGGACCCGGTCGGCGGTCTCGGCGGGTCCGGCCGGCGCCACCGCCATCGGGTCGCTGGCGACGCTCGCCGCCAGCGACGACACGCTCGCCCGGGCGGCCGCCAGCTCGGCGACGGCGTCGGGGCCCAGCCCGATCCGCTGGAGCGCCGTCGCCAGCCCGGCGAGTTCGCGCTCGGCGGCGGCCAGCGCCGCGAGGCTGCCGGACCGGGCGGTCTCGAGCAGGTCGAGGTCGGCGTTCGCGGCGGCCACCGTCTCGGCGGTGCCGACCAGCAGGTCCTCGGGATAGATCGCGACGCCGGCACCGGTGCCGGCGGGGCCGGCAGCGCCCGCGCCACCGCCTGCCTCACCGCCCCCGCCCGCGCCCGCGCCTGTGACGGCTGGGCCGGCGTGCGGCGGCGGCGGTCTGCGCGGCACCGACGCCCGGTGCAGCAGGGCCTCGAGCTCCTCCGCCCTGCGCGGCCGCGGCCCGCCGGTGCGTAGCGCCCGTGCCCTGGTCAGCACCTCGGACAGGGTGGTGAACCGGTCCCACAGCCAGTCCAGCCGGTCACGCACCCGGCCGGCGCACACCGCGGTCCGGCTGCCCGGCGCGCCCGCCGTGGCCGCCGGGTCCGGCAGCACGCGGGCAGCCCGCGCGTCCAGGTCGAGCAGCGAGCGGGCCAGCGCCGCGCTGCCCGCCTCCAACTGGGCGAGCGTGGCATCCACGGCGTCGAGCCGGCCGGGCGCCACGGCCTAGTTCCGGTAGACCGGGACCGGCGGCGCTGGGACGGCGCGGTCCAGCCAGCGGCCGAAGATCTGGGCCCAGGCGTGGTCGGCGAACGCCTGCTCGAGCACGCCGTTGACGAACGCGGTCAGGTCGGGGCTGTTCTTACTCACCCCGGCGGCGATCGGCTGGTTGAACCGGTCGGCGTCGACGACGTGGGTGCGCGGGTCCTGCGCTGCCAGGCCCGCCAGCACCATCTCGTCGTTGACGATGCCCTCGACCTCGCCGTCCTGCAGCGCGATCAGGCAGTCGGCGACGTTCGACACCGGGTAGGGGACCGGGTGCGACGGCTCGTTCTCGATCGCCTGCAGCGACGTGGTGCCGGACGCGGCGCAGACCTTCCTGCCGCCGAGGTCCGCCAGGCGCTGGTACCTCGAGTCACGCAGCACCAGCAGGCCGGTCGCGGTCATGTAGTACACGGTGGTGAAGTCGATCTCGAGCAGCCGGGCGCAGGTCGCCGTCAACGAGCCGGCGGACAGGTCGATCTCGCCGTTCGCGACCAGCGGCAGCCGTTGCGCGGCGGTGATGGCGCGGAACCGCACGTGCCCCGGCTTGCCGAACAGCCACTCGCCGACGAGGTTCGCGACGTCGACGTCGAAGCCCTCGAACGCGCCGGTGTCCGGGTTCACCGAGCCGAACGGCGGGGTGTCCGGACGGACTCCGACGATCAGGTAGCCCCGGTCGAAGATCCTACGCAGCGCCGGGGATGCCGGGACGGTTCCCGGTGCCGGCATCGGCGACGGCGGGCGCCAGGTGGCGGCCGGGTTGCCGCAGCCGGCCGGCGGTGATGCCGGCGACGATGGCGGAGCGGCCGTCGTACCCGCAGCCGCCGTGCCACTGGCGGGCGCGGTGGTCGTGGCCGCCGTCGCTCGGGGCGGTAGCGGTCGGGCGGCGTCCGGCAGGCCTGCCTCGACGCTCCCGCAGGCGACGAGACCGGCCAGTAATGCCGCCCCTAATGCCCCGGCCCTCGCCGCGGCGCGTGGCCTCCTCGCGCTCGCGCGCTTCCGGCGCAAGATCACTCCCACGAGTCAATCGTAGGTTGTCGGCCCTGGCAGGTAAGCCCGATGTCAGGTTGATGTCACGCTCGGCGGTATTCGTTGATGCGGAGCTGGAATCCGGTGACAGTCAGCGCGATGGCACAGACCAGGACGATGGTCGCGACGACCGTCACCGGGGTGAGGTCGTGCGAGGCGTCGGCCAGCGTGGCGGCGAACCGTCGCTCGCTCGCGGTCAGCGCGGCGTCGGCTATCTGGTCGTACCGCCCGAACGTGGCGGTACCGTCGGCGAGCGCGAGCGCGACGGCCTGCTGGAAGCCGCCCGGCTCCGCGGCCCGTGCCCGGACCTGGACGCTGGTCTCCTGGTACTGCTCCCAGGCGCCGGCCAGGCCGGCCCGCGACTGTGCGTCCGGCCCGCCCGCGGCGGCGACGGCGGGCAGCACCGGCGGGCCGGGCACCCCGCCCGGGGCCGCGCCGCCCGGCGCCGTGTCGTCCCGTGCCCGGCCGGACTCGCCGTAGCCCAGGCGCTGGGCGACCCGCGTCGCGTCCAGGTCGAACAGCGCGCCGTTGCCCCGGGCGATCAGCGCCAGGCTCTCGTCGCCCCAGGCGCGAAGGCCGAGGCTGCGCGCCTGGGCGACGAGCGTCATCGGCTGGAAGGCGTCGTCGCGTCCGTCGCGCAGCGTCGACCGTTCGGCGGCGAAGGCACTGAGCGTGTAGCCGAGCACGCCGGCGACCAGCGCGGCCGCGGCGACCAGCGGCAGGTTCAGCACGCGGTTCGTGCGGCGGTATAGCAGCACCTGCACGGCGGCCAGGCCGGCCAGGCTCGCCAGCCCGGCGAGGGTGACCAGGACCGGATGATGCCAGGATGTGGCCTGGTCGTAGGAGGCGTCGATCCGTCTGGCGTCGACGGCGGCCAGCGTGTCGGCGGCCGGCAGGATCGTGTACTGCATCAGCGTGGACGCCTGCCGGAGGTAGGCCGCGCCGACGACGTTGCCGAACCGGTTGTTGGCACGGGCCCGTTCCACCAGACCGGTGTAGGCCGGAATCTCGCGGGCGAGGGTGGCCAGCGGCTCCCGCGCCTCGGGTGGTCCGCCGGCATGGGCCAGGTCGACGACGCGGCGGGCGGCGGACGCCACCGACTCCTCGTAGACCCGGCGCTGCTCGACGGGTTCGACGCCGCCGGCCAGGAAGGCACGGGCGACCGTGGCGTCCGCGACCGACAGGTCGGCGTGGATGCGTTGCGCGGCGGCGAACGACGGCCCGGCATCGTTCCTGACGGTGTCGACCGCGTCGGCGCGGGACAGCCCGGTGCCGAACGTGGCCAGCCAGAACAGCAGCGTCGTGCCGAGCAGGCCCGCCGACAGCAGGCGGAGCAGGCCAGGCGTGGTGGCCGTCCGCGCCCGAAGGCCCGCGACAGCTCGTCCAACCGGGGTCACACAGTGATCGTAGTGTCACCATGGCGCTGCCGTGCCGAACTGGCAACTACCGGACGGATACTGGACGAACAGGTGCGCCCGGCTCCGCCCGTCCCACCGGCGTGCCGCGCTGGCACGGCTCATCGGCTATGCGGCTCATCGGGCATGCGAGGCCGTCGGGCGCGGCACAATGGGCACGTGCCCGCCCCACCCCCCCGCCTGGACCCCGCGATCGCCGGCCGGCTCAAACGTGACGCCGCCGGCCTGTTCCCGGCGGTCGCCCAGCAGTACGACACCGGCGAGGTGCTGATGGTCGGCTGGATGGACGACGAGGCCCTGCACCGGACGCTGACCACCGGGCGGGCCACCTACTGGAGCCGCAGCCGCCGCGAGTACTGGGTCAAGGGTGACACCAGCGGCCACCTGCAACTGGTCCGCTCGGTGTCGCTGGACTGCGACGGGGACACCGTCCTGGTCCAGGTCGACCAGGTGGGGCCGGCCTGCCACACCGGCAGCCGGAGCTGTTTCGACGGCCGGCGGCTACCAGCCGTCATCATCGACCACGTACGGGCCGGTATCGATCACGTACAGGCCGGCATTGACCACGCACGGGCCGGCATCGGCCACGTACAGGCCAGCATGGACGAACCGCGGGCCGGCGCCGGTCCGGCACGCGACGGC
>NZ_CEVIVD010000035.1:25016-37815 GCF_982290655.1 Protofrankia sp. CiP1_Cm_nod3 | reverse complement strand
GGACGCCGCCGAACCCGTGAGAGGAGCCCGGTCGTGACCACAGGGGAGATCAGCCCCGGCCGTTCGCGGTTCCATGAGCTGGCCGCCGAGTACCCGGTGGTCGCGGTGACCCGCCGCCTGCTCGCCGACGGCGAGACCCCGGTCGGGATCTACCGCAAGCTCGCCGGCGGTCCGGGCACGTTCCTGCTGGAGTCCGCCGAGAACAGCGAGACGTGGTCGAGGTACTCGTTCGTGGGCGTCCGGGCCGCGGCCACCCTCACCGAACGTGACGGGTCGGCGGTCTGGGAGGCGGGTGACCCGCCGCCGGGGCTGCCCACCGGCGGCGACCCGCTGGAGATCCTGCGGGCGGCGCGGACGGCGTTGCGCGCCCCCCGGCCGCCCGGCGCCCCACCGCTGACCGGCGGGCTGGTGGGCTACCTGTCGTACGACATCGTCCGGCGGGTGGAACGGCTGCCCTCGACCGCCGTGGACGACCTGGGCATGGCCGAGCTGCGCATGATGCTCACGGCCGACCTGGCCGTCTTCGACCACTGGGACAGCTCCTGCCTGCTGATCGCCAACGTGTTCACCCGCGGCGGCGGCCTCGACGCGGCCTACGACGACGCCCTGCAGCGGCTCGAGGTCATGACGGCCGGCCTGTGCAAGTCGACCGAGCCAACCGTGGCCAGCACCGGCGTGCCGGCGGAGCTGTCGATCGCGGACTTCGTCTCGGCGACCCCACCGGAGCGTTTCGAGGCGTCCGTCGAGGCCGCCATCGAGGAGATCCGGGCCGGCGAGTGCTTCCAGATCGTGGTCTCCCAGCGCTTCGAGCGACCGACGACGGCCGCCGCCCTGGACATCTACCGGGTGCTGCGGGCGTCCAACCCGAGCCCGTACATGTACCTGCTGCGCTTCGACGACCACGATGTGATCGGCTCCTCGCCGGAGGCGCACGTGACGGTGACGGGACGCCGCGCCCTGCTGCACCCGATCGCCGGCAGCCGGCCCCGCGGCGCCACCCCGGAGGCGGACGCCGAGCTCGCCGCGCAGCTGCTCGCCGACCCCAAGGAGCGGTCCGAGCACGTGATGCTTGTCGACCTGGTCCGCAACGACCTGGGCCGGGTCTGCACGCCGGGGTCGGTGCGGGTGGTCGAGTTCGCCGCCGTCGAGCGGTTCTCGCAGATCATGCACATCGTCTCGACGGTGACCGGCGAGGTCGCGGCGGACCGTTCGGCCGTGGACGTCCTCACGGCGACCTTCCCCGCCGGCACCCTCACCGGCGCGCCGAAGGTGCGCGCGATGGAGATCATCGATGGGCTCGAGCCCACCCGCCGGGGCCTGTACGGGGGCGTGGTCGGCTACCTGGACTTCGGCGGTGACCTGGACACCGCGATCGCCATCCGCACCGCCGTGCTGCGTGACGGTGTCGCCTACGTGCAGGCCGGCGCGGGCATCGTCGCCGACTCCGTCCCCGCGGCCGAGAACGACGAGAGCCGCACCAAGGCGGCGGCGGTGCTGCGGGCGGTCGAGATCGCCGAGTCGCTGCGCCCGCCGACATGACCGGGGGCACACCGCGGACACCGTTCGTGGCCGCCGGTGGGCGCCGCGACGACGACACCCGCGCGGCCGACGACACCCGCGCGGCCAGCGGGGGAGGGACGGGCCGGGCGGACGTGCCCGGGCCGTCCGCCGGCACCGCCGGCCGGCGGCGGGAGATGGCCGTGGCGGTGGCCGCCTGCCTGCTCGGCGCCGCGGTGGTGCTGCTCACCGTCGGGGCGACCTGGGTGCGGGTGCGGGTCTCCGCCGTGGGGGCGAACGAGCCGGCGGTGGCCGCCGCGCCGCTGGCGGCCGGCCTGAGCGGCTCCGAGCTGGCCCCGGCCCTGGCCGGGCTGGGCCTGGTGGGGCTCGCCGGGGTGGTGGCGATCGCCGCGACCAGGCGTGCCGGCCGGGTGGTCGTCGGTGTGCTCGTCCTGCTCGCCGGGGTGGCGGCCGCGGTCGTCGCCGGCCGGGTCGCGGCCGACCCCCTTGCGGCGGCGCGGGCCACCGCGCGGGTGCGCGACCTCGTCCCCGGCGCCACCGCCGACCTGCGGGACCTGCGGCGCACCGCCGCGCCGTGGCTGGCCGCCGCCGGCGGCGTGCTCCTCGCCGGCGGCGGGCTGCTCGTCGCGCTGCGCGGGCACACCTGGTCGGCGCTGTCCGCCCGCTACCGGGCCCCGGCGGCCCGGCCGGTCGACGCCTGGGAGGCCATCGACCGAGGCGACGACCCGACCTGATCCTGGCCTCAGCCGATCTCGGGGCGGGCCGGCAACCGGTCGCTGGCGGGCGGACTGCCAGGTGTCGGCTGCCTTACGGTCGGCAACAGTCCCTCCGGATGATCAACAGACGGACAATCACGATACGTGGGCATGGTGTCCGCGCATCCGGTGTGCAAAGGTTTTTCAGCCTTCTCGTTTCACTGTCCTCGGTCCTGTGTCAACCGGTGAGCAACCGGCGGGTGTGAGCATTCGAGCCCTTCGGCGGGGGGCGGATGCCTGCGGCACACGCCTGGCCTAACATCGGCGCCATGGCCGCGACAGCCACGGGCACAGACCGATGAGCGTTCTCGACGACATCCTTGACGGGGTGCGCGTGGACCTCGCCGAACGGGAGGCCGCGACCCCCCTGGCGGCGCTGAAGCGACGCGTCGAGCGCGTTCCCGATCCCAGGGACGCGCTGGCGGCGCTGCGTAGCCGGGCCGTCGCGGTGATCGCCGAGGTCAAGCGCCGTTCCCCGTCCAGGGGCGAGCTCGCCACGATCGCCGACCCGGCGGCGCTGGCGGCCCAGTTCGAGGCGGCGGGCGCGGCGGCGATCAGCGTCCTGACCGAGCGGCGCCGGTTCGGCGGGTCCCTGGCCGACCTGGACGCCGTGCGCGTCGCGGTGGACGTGCCCATCCTGCGCAAGGATTTCGTGATCTCCCCGTACCAGGTCTTCGAGGCGCGGGCGCACGGTGCCGACATCGTCCTGCTGATCGTGGCGGCGTTGGAGCAGCCCCGGCTGGTCGGCCTGCTCGAGCGGGTCGAGTCGCTGGGCATGACCGCCCTGGTCGAGGTGCACGACGAGCAGGAGGTCGCGCGGGCGGTCGACGCGGGAGCGAAACTGATCGGCGTCAACGCGCGTAACCTGCGGACGCTGGACGTCGACCGTGCCACCTTCGCCCGGCTGGCGCCGCTGCTGCCGCCGGGGGTGGTCAAGGTCGCCGAGTCCGGCGTGCGCGGGCCGCACGACCTGCTCGCCTACGCCGCGGCCGGCGCCGAGGCGGTCCTGGTGGGGGAGGCCGCGGTGACCGGCACGAATCCCCGCCAGACGGTCGCGGACCTGGTCACCGCCGGCGCGCATCCAGCCACCAAGGTCGGCCGCTGACTCGCCGCCGGCCCACCGCTGACGTGTCGCCGGGCCGCCGCTGACGTGCCGCTGACGTGCTGCTGGCTCGCCGCCGATGTGCCGCCGGCTCGCCGCCGGCCCGTGGCTGACCTGCCGCTGATGCGCCGCCGGCCTGTCGCGCACGGAACATCCCCAGGGCGATAGGTTCACGCAGTGACCTCCGCCGTGACTCCAACCGCCGGGCCCACCGACGCGGATGCCGTACCGGTGGGCCCGCTGCCCGACAGCGCCGGGCACTTCGGGCGCTTCGGTGGTCGTTTCGTCCCCGAGGCGCTGTTCGCCGCGCTGGACCAGCTGACCGACGCCTACGCGGCCGCGCGGGCCGATCCCGGTTTCGCCGCCGAGCTGGGCGGGCTGCTCGCGACGTACGCCGGCCGGCCCACCGCGCTCACGGACGCGGCCCGGCTGACCGCGCACGTCGGCGGCGCCCGCATCCTGCTCAAGCGGGAGGACCTGGCCCACACCGGCTCCCATAAGATCAACAACGTGCTCGGCCAGTGCCTGCTCACCCGCCGGATGGGCAAGACCCGGGTGATCGCCGAGACCGGCGCCGGCCAGCACGGGGTGGCCACGGCCACCGCCTGCGCGCTGCTCGGCCTGGAGTGCGTGGTCTACATGGGCGAGGAGGACACCTCCCGGCAGGCGCTCAACGTCGCCCGGATGCGGCTGCTCGGCGCCGAGGTGGTGGCCGTCGCCTCGGGCAGCCGCACCCTCAAGGACGCGATCAACGAGGCCATGCGGGACTGGGTGGCCACGGTGGACACGACCCACTACTGCATCGGCTCGGTGATGGGGCCGCACCCCTTCCCGATGCTGGTCCGTGACTTCCAGCGGATCATCGGGGTGGAGACGCGGGCACAGGTCCTCGAGCGTGTCGGCGGGCTGCCCGACGCGGTGGTGGCCTGCGTCGGCGGCGGCTCGAACGCGATGGGGATCTTCCACCCGTTCATCGGCGACCCCTCCGTCCGGCTGATCGGCGCCGAGGCCGGCGGCGACGGGCTGGCCACCGGCCGGCACGCGGCCGCGATCGCCGGCGGCGCCCCCGGCGTCTTGCACGGCATGCGCACGTTCCTGCTCCAGGACGCCGACGGGCAGACGCAGGTGTCGCACTCGATCTCGGCCGGGCTGGACTACCCGGGCATCGGTCCCGAGCACGCCTGGCTGCACGAGACGGGCCGGGCGACCTACGGGGTGGTCGACGACCGGGCCGCCATGGACGCGCTGCGCCTGGTGGCCCGGCTGGAGGGCATCCTGGTCGCGATCGAGAGCGCGCACGCGTTCGCCGCCGCGTTCGGCGTCGCCCGGGATCTCGGCCCGGACGCCGTCGTCGTCGTGAACTGCTCGGGGCGCGGTGACAAGGACGTCGACACCGCGGCGAAGTGGTTCGACCTCCTCTGACGGCCCTCCCCGGCGGGAACGCCGGCAGCGACGAAAAACACCACCGTCAGGAACGAACACCACCGCCAGGAACGAGCAGCGCCAGCGGCGGGAACTACGCCGAACCAGCTCCGCGCGGCGGGTGCCAGGCAACGGCCTGGCCGCCGCCGACGGCGGAACGGATCACGGAACGGACCAGGGTGCGAAGTCTTTCGGATGAACGGAGCCTCGCCGGTGAGCCCGACGAGCGAAACGAGCCCGGCGAGCGGAACGAGCCCGGCGGGCAGAGCCGGCTGAGCCAGGCCTTTGCCCGGGCGCGCGCCGACGGGCGGGCGGTGCTGGTCGGCTACCTGCCGGCGGGCTTCCCCTCGGTGGCCGGCGCGGTCACGGCGATGCGGGCCCTTGTCGAGGCCGGGGTGGACGTCGTCGAGGTCGGCCTGCCCTACTCGGACCCGACCATGGACGGCCCGGTGATCCAGGCCGCGTCCGACGCGGCCCTGCGCCGCGGGGTCACCACCGCCGACGTCCTGCGCACGGTGGAGGCGGTGGCCGCCACCGGCGTGCCGGCGCTGGTGATGACCTACTGGAACCCGGTCGAACGCTACGGGGCTGCCGCGTTCGCGCGTGATCTCGCGGCCGCGGGCGGAGCCGGCGCGATCACACCGGACCTGCCGCCCGAGGAGGCCGGCCCGTGGCTCGCGGCCACCGCCGACACCGGGCTCGACCCCGTCTTCCTGGTCGCGCCGAGCTCGACCGACGCCCGGCTGGCGCGGGTCGCCGCGGTCAGCAGGGGCTTCATCTACGCGGCGTCGCTGATGGGCGTGACCGGGGCCAGGGAGCGGGTGGGCGCGCAGGCGGCCGAGCTGGCCCGCCGGGTCCGGGCCGTGACCGACACGCCGGTCGCCGTCGGGCTCGGTGTGAGCACGCCCGAGCAGACGGCCGAGGTCGCCGGCTTCGCCGACGGGGTGATCGTCGGATCGGCTCTGGTCAGGGCGCTGCTGGACGCCGAGCGCGCGGGGGCGGATCCGGAGGAGGCGGCGGTGGCGCTGCGGGGGGTCGTGGCCGGGCTCGCCGCCGGGGTGCGCCGCTCCGGGCCGTCCGTGCCACGGGGATGATCCCTGCCGTCCCTGCCGTCCCTGCCGTCCCTGCCGTCCCTGCCGTCCCTGCCGTCCGAGTCGCTCCCGCTGCCCGTAGTGGTGCCGTGACTACAGGATCGTTTGATAGTGATTTGCAACTTTTTGTAGTGTTTCGTGGCGTCCGCTGATAGCTGGTGACGTCCAGTAATATTGCTGGCGTAATTGATAATCTTCGGTGACAATCTGCCGGTTACTTACGGCAACGCTTGTGGCATGCGGCGATGTGGGGCGCGGCGAGGGCCAGGTTACGGGCGGTATAGCTTGGCCCGTGTGGTCCTAGCCGCGATTCCCAGCCCCTCGACGGGCATCCTGTATGTAGGCCCCGTTCCACTGAGGGGCTACACCCTGATGATCATCATCGGTATCGTGATCGCGACCGTGATCACCGGTCGGCGGCTGCGCGCGCGTGGCCAGCCCTCCTATCTCGCTACCGACGTGGCGGGGTGGGCTGTCCCGTTCGGTGTCGTCGGAGCGCGGATCTACCATGTCGTCACCAGCCCGGACGCCTATTTCGGCGCCGGCGGGGACCCGGTCGACATCCTGCGGGTCTGGCATGGCGGGCTGGGGATCTGGGGCGCGGTCGTCGGCGGGGCGCTGGGCGGGTGGCTCGCCTGCCGGCGCCGCGGGGTCGCCTTCGGCCTGTTCGCCGACGCGGCGGCCCCGGGCCTGGTCCTGGCGCAGGCTGTCGGGCGGGTCGGCAACTGGTTCAACCAGGAGCTCTACGGGCGCCCGACCGGCCTGCCCTGGGCGCTGCGGATAGACCCCCGGCACCAGCGTGTCCCCGGCGAGCCGCTCTACCATCCCACCTTCCTGTACGAGGCGCTGTGGAACGTCGGGGTGGCCGGCGTCCTGCTGTGGGTGGACCGCCACCACCGGCTCGGCCGGGGCAAGCTGTTCGCGCTCTACGTGCTGCTCTACACCGCCGGGCGGGCCTGGATCGAGGCGCTGCGCATCGACGAGGCGCACACCTTCCTCGGGGTGCGGCTCAACGACTGGACGTCGCTGGTCGTGTTCGCCGCCGCGGCGCTCGCCCTGGTGTTCCTGCGCGCTCCCGCCGACCTCCCGGCGTCCGCCGACGCACCCACCGACGATCCCAGCCCCACTGCCAGCCCCGCCGCCGGGCCCACGGCAGAGCCCGCTGCCGAGTCCGCTGCCGAGTCCGCTGCCAGCCCCGTGGCCACCTCCACCGCCGGCGGGCCCGCGGCAGGGCCCGCTGCCAGTCCCGCCGCCGGGCCTGCGGCAGAGCCCGCCGCCGAGTCCGCTGCCGAGTCCGCCGCCAGCCCCGCCGCCGGGCCTGTTGCCAGTCCCGTGGCCAGCCCCGCCGCCGGGCCCGCGGCAGAGCCCGCCGCCGGGTCCGCGGCCGCCGCGGACGAGCCGGGCAGCGAGGCCTCCGGTGACGCCGCGGCCCGGGCCGACGGCGTGGGCGGGGAGAGCGCGGTGGCCGAGAGCGGCGGCCCGGGCGGGGAGGCCTCCCCGGCGGCACGGCCCGACGGCGTGCCGCCGGGCGTGGAGCCCGCCGTCCGCGCGGCCGCCGAGCCGTCCAACCAGTCCTGACCGGCGGCGCCAGGCCGCGACGGCGAAAAACGGGGAAAACGGAAAAAAGGAGAGAACGGGGAGGTCAAAGAGGACGAGAGGACGGAGGGGAGCGCGGAGAAAGCGGAGAGTACGCGGAGCGAGGTGTCCGGCATCCGACAGCCGGTGGCTGACGGCGATCGCGGACAGCGCTGGGATGCGGCGCTGGAAACAGCGACGAAAGACGGCGGTGACGTTGGTGGACGCTCAGGGCGGCGTGCTCCGGGGCCGGCCGGCGGGTCTGGGGCCGCGGCGCCACCGCGTGCCCGGTTGGCCACATCCGCCGCCAGCCCGTTTGTGATCACGGCGGATCCGGTGCGCACGTGGCACACTCGTTAGTGCGCCCGGCCGGGACATTTCCTGTCGGCGGCGCGTCCGGACAGCGTCGTCCGCCTCTTGGAGATCCCCTGAAGACGGACAGGACCCGCCGGATGTCGATCGCACAAGGTTTGTACGACCCCACGTTCGAGCACGACGCCTGCGGGGTCGGCTTCGTCGTCGATGTCCGTGGGCGACGCAGTCACGAACTGGTCGAACAGGGCCTCACCGTGCTGCGCAACCTCGACCACCGGGGCGCGTCCGGCTCCGACCCGGACACCGGTGACGGCGCGGGCATCCTGTTGCAGGTCCCGGACGCGTTCCTGCGCGACGTCGTCGACTTCCCGCTGCCGCCGCCCGGCCAGTACGCGGTGGGCACCGCGTTCCTGCCGCAGATCGCCGGCGACCGGGACGACGCGGTCCGCGCGATCAGCCGGATCGTGCGCGCGGAGGGCCTGCGGGTCCTTGGCTGGCGCGAGGTTCCGGTGATCAGTCACATGGTCGGCCGGTCCGCCGCGGAGGTCGAGCCGTGGATGCGCCAGCTTTTCCTCGGCCTGCCCGCCACGGCCGGCGGCGGCCGCACGGTGGGTGTCACGGCCGGTGTCACAGCGGGTGACGGCGCCGGCGGCGGCGAGCCCTTCGACCTGATGGACCTGGAGCGCCGGGCGTTCCGTGTGCGCACCCGGGCCCACCGGGAGGCGGGGGTGTACTTCGCCTCCCTGTCCGCGCGCACCGTCGTCTACAAGGGGATGCTCACCACCCACCAGCTCTCCGCGTACTTCCCCGACCTCGACGACCCCCGGTTCGCCAGCGCCATCGCGCTGGTGCACAGCCGGTTCTCCACCAACACCTTCCCGAGCTGGCCGCTGGCGCACCCGTACCGGTTCGCCGCCCACAACGGTGAGATCAACACCGTGCGTGGCAACCGCAACTGGATGCACGCCCGGGAGGCGCTGCTCGCCAGTGACCTGATCCCGGGGGACCTGAACCGTCTGTTCCCCATCTGCTCGGACGGCGCCAGCGACTCGGCCAGCTTCGACGAGGTCCTGGAACTGCTCCACCTGGCCGGGCGCAGCCTGCCGCACGCCGTCCTGATGATGATCCCGGAGGCGTGGGAGAACCACGACGAGATGGATCCGGCCCGGCGGGCCTTCTACCAGTTCCATTCGGCGCTGATGGAGCCGTGGGACGGCCCGGCGTCGATCGCCTTCACCGACGGCACGGTCATCGGCGCGGTGCTCGACCGCAACGGGCTGCGCCCGTCCCGCTACTGGGTGACCGACGACGGCCTGGTCGTGATGGCCTCCGAGGTCGGCGTCCTCGACATTCCCGCGCACAAGGTGGTGCAGAAGGGCCGGCTGCAGCCGGGGAAGATGTTCCTGATCGACACCGCCCAGGGCCGGATCGTCGACGACGAGGAGATCAAGTCCGAGCTGGCCGCCGCCGCACCCTACGAGGAGTGGCTGCACGCCGGCCTGATCTCCCTGGACGACCTGCCCGAGCGCGAGCACGTCATCTACGGGCACGAGTCGGTGCGCCGCCGCCAGCAGGTCTTCGGCTACACCGAGGAGGAGCTGCGGGTCATCATCGCGCCGATGGCCCGCGCCGGCGCGGAGCCGATCGGGTCGATGGGCACCGACACCCCGGTGGCGGTGCTCTCGCAGCGCCCGCGGCTGCTGTTCGACTACTTCACCCAGCTCTTCGCGCAGGTCACCAACCCGCCGCTGGACGCGATCCGGGAGGAGATGGTCACCAGCCTGGCGCGCACGCTCGGCCCGGAGGGCAACCTGCTCGCGCCGTCGCCGGCGTCCTGCCGGCTGGTGCGCCTGCCGTACCCGGTCATCAGCAACGCCGAACTCGCCAAGATCGTCGGTATCAACGACGACGGTGACATGCCCGGGTTCGCCGCGGTGACCGTCCGTGGCCTCTACGACGTCGACGGCGGTGGGGCGGCGCTCACCGGCCGGCTGCGGGAGATCTGTCGCGGGGTCAGCGAGGCGATCGCCGACGGCGCCCGCGTCGTCGTGCTCTCCGACCGCGACTGCGACCGGCACAAGGCCCCGATCCCCTCCCTGCTGCTGACCGCCGCCGTCCACCATCATCTGATCCGGGAGAAGACCCGCACCAAGGTCGGCCTGATCGTCGAGTGCGGTGACGCCCGTGAGGTCCATCACATCGCGCTGCTGCTCGGCTACGGCGCGGCCGCGGTCAACCCGTACCTGGCCTTCGAGTCGATCGACAACATCCTCGACGCCGGCGAGCTGGACGGGATCACCCGGGAGCAGGCCCAGAAGAACCTCATCAAGGCGCTCGGCAAGGGCGTGCTGAAGGTCATGTCCAAGATGGGCGTGTCCACCGTGGCCGGCTACACCGGCGCGCAGCTGTTCGAGGCGATCGGCCTGTCCCAGCGGCTCGTCGAGACCTACTTCACCGGGACGCCGTCCCGGCTCGACGGGGTGGGCATCGACGTCCTCGCGGACGAGGTCGCCGCCCGCCATCACCGGGCGTACGCGGCGCTGCCCAGCGAGCTCGCCCACCGCGACCTCGACGCCGGCGGGGAGTACCAGTGGCGCCGCGAGGGCGAGGTGCACCTGTTCAACCCGGAGACGGTCTTCCTGCTCCAGCACGCCACCCGCAGCCGCCAGTACGAGGTCTTCAAGCAGTACACCGCCACCGTCGACGAGCTCTCCCGGCGCAACGCCACCCTGCGCGGCCTGTTCGAGCTGCGCGCGGGGCTGCGCCCGCCGGTGCCGATCGAGCAGGTCGAACCGGTCTCGGAGATCCTCCGGCGGTTCGCGACCGGGGCGATGTCCTACGGCTCGATCAGCGCCGAGGCGCACGAGACCCTCGCGATCGCGATGAACCGGATCGGCGGCAAGTCGAACACCGGCGAGGGCGGGGAGGACGCCAGGCGCTACGTCCCCGATGCCAACGGCGACCTGCGCCGCTCGTCGATCAAACAGGTCGCCAGCGGACGGTTCGGGGTGACCAGCGAGTACCTCGCCAACGCCGACGACATCCAGATCAAGATGGCGCAGGGCGCCAAGCCGGGTGAGGGCGGCCAGCTGCCCGCGCACAAGGTCTACCCGTGGATCGCGCGGACCCGGCACTCGACGGCAGGCGTGGGCCTGATCTCCCCGCCGCCGCACCACGACATCTACTCCATCGAGGACCTCGCCCAGCTCATCCACGACCTGAAGAACGCCAACACCCGGGCGCGGGTGCACGTCAAGCTCGTCGCCGAGGTCGGGGTGGGCACGGTCGCCGCCGGGGTGTCCAAGGCCCACGCCGACGTCGTGCTGATCTCCGGGCACGACGGCGGCACCGGCGCGTCCCCGCTGACGTCGCTGAAGCACGCCGGCGCCCCCTGGGAGCTCGGGCTCGCCGAGACCCAGCAGACCCTGCTGCTCAACGGCCTGCGCGACCGGATCGTCGTCCAGGTCGACGGCCAGATGAAGACCGGCCGGGACGTCGTCGTCGCCGCCCTGCTCGGCGCCGAGGAGTTCGGGTTCGCCACCGCCCCGCTGGTGGTGGCCGGCTGCGTGATGATGCGGGTCTGCCACCTCGACACCTGCCCGGTGGGGGTCGCGACCCAGAACCCGGCGCTGCGCGAGCGCTTCACCGGCCGGCCCGAGTTCGTCGAGGCGTTCTTCACCTTCATCGCGCAGGAGGTGCGCGAGTACCTCGCGGCGCTGGGCTTCCGCACCCTGCGGGAGGCCGTCGGGCACGTCGAGTTCCTCGACGCCCGCGCCGCCGTCGACCACTGGAAGGCGGCCGGCCTCGACCTCACCCCGCTGCTGCACAGCCCGGAGCGGCCGTTCGGCGGTGCCCTGCACTGCACGACCGCCCAGGACCACGGGCTGGACAAGGCACTGGACAACTCCCTGATCCAGCTCTGCGAGGACGCTCTTGAGGACGGCCGGCCGGTGTGGCTGGAGATGCCGATCCGCAACGTCAACCGGACGGTCGGCACCATGCTCGGCTACGAGGTGACCAGGCGGTACGGCGCGCGGGGCCTGCCCGACGACACGATCTCGCTGCGGTTCACCGGCTCGGCCGGGCAGAGCTTCGGCGCGTTCGTGCCGCGCGGGGTGACGCTCACCCTCGAGGGCGACACCAACGACTACGCGGGCAAGGGCCTCTCCGGCGGCCGGATCATCGTCTTCCCGCCGAAGGAGGCGCCGCTGCGCGCCGAGGAGAACATCGTCGCGGGCAACGTGCTGCTCTACGGCGCCACCGCCGGCGAGGCGTTCTTCCGCGGCATCGTCGGCGAGCGGTTCTGTGTCCGCAACTCGGGCGCGACCGCCGTCGTCGAGGGCGTCGGCGACCACGGCTGCGAGTACATGACCGGCGGCACCGTCGCCGTGCTCGGGCCCATCGGGCGCAACTTCGCCGCCGGGATGAGCGGCGGCGTCGCCTACCTGTACCGGCCGTCGCGGCGGCGGATCAACATCGAGATGGTCGACGTGGAGCCGCTGGACGACGACGACCGCGAGCTGCTGCACACACTGATCGCCCGGCACCGGCGGGAGACCGGCTCCACGGTCGCCGCCGGCCTGCTCGGCCGCTGGGAGGACGAGCAGGCCCGGTTCGTCAAGGTGATGCCGCGGGATTACAAGCGCGTGCTGGCGGCTATGAAGAAAGCGGAGGAGGACGGGCTGCCCGCCGATGATCTGATCATGGCGGTTGCCCGCGGCTGAGCCCGTCCGGGGCGCCGCTCGGCTCATCCGCGGCTGGACGGCGTCCCGGCGGGTGATGTCCGCCGGGCGGGAGGTTCCCGGCGGCACCGCCCCCGCGCGGCACGTACCGGGCGTGTCCGATGTTCCCGATGCGTCCGGCGGCATACCGCGCTCTTCCCGGCGGTCCGCCCGATGAACCCGGCGCCGTCGACATGTCCGTGAAATCCTTGTAAAACACCCCCGCGAAAACCCGATGAAACACACACCCGAGAACCGCGTCGAGCACCGCCCCCGCGACGCCGCCCCCGCGACCCGCAC
>NZ_CEVIVD010000035.1:9730-24707 GCF_982290655.1 Protofrankia sp. CiP1_Cm_nod3 | reverse complement strand
GAAACACACACCCGAGAACCGCGTCGAGCACCGCCCCCGCGACGCCGCCCCCGCGACCCGCACCCCGCGGCCGGCGGCGCCCGGCGCACGGCACCCCGTCACCCGGCAGCACCCCACCACCCGACAGGAGCGGTATGGCTGACCCGACAGGATTCCTCAGGCACCACCGGGAGCAGCCGAAGCGCCGGCCCGTCGACGTACGCCTCACCGACTGGAAAGAGGTCTACGAGCCGTTCCCGGCCGGTTCCCTGCGGGACCAGGCCACCCGGTGCATGGACTGCGGCATCCCGTTCTGCCACAACGGCTGCCCCCTGGGGAACATCATCCCGGAGTGGAACGACCTGGTGCGCCGCGGCGACTGGCACGACGCGATCGAACGGCTGCACGCCACCAACAACTTCCCGGAGTTCACCGGACGGCTGTGCCCGGCGCCCTGCGAGGCCGCCTGCGTGCTGGGCATCTCCGACGATCCGGTGGCCATCAAACAGGTCGAGGTGTCGATCATCGACCGGGCGTGGGGCGACGGTGCGGTCCGCCCTGTGCTGCCGTCGACGCGCACCGACCAGCGGGTCGCCGTGGTCGGGTCGGGCCCGGCCGGGCTCGCCGCGGCCCAGCAGCTCACCCGCGCCGGCCACAACGTCGTCGTGTACGAGCGGGCCGACCGCATCGGTGGCCTGCTGCGCTACGGCATCCCCGAGTTCAAGATGGAAAAGCACGTCCTGGACCGCCGCCTCGCCCAGATGCGGGCCGAGGGGACGGTGTTCATGGCGTCCTGCGACGTCGGCGTCGACATCACCGGGGACGAGCTGCGCGCCTCCTACGACGCGGTCGTGCTCGCCGGCGGTTCGACGGTCGGCCGGGACCTGAACATCCCCGGCCGCGACCTCGACGGCATCCACCTCGCCATGGAGTACCTGGTGCCCTCGAACCGGGTCCAGCAGGGTGATCTCGCGGCGTCCCCGATCAGCGCGGCCGGCCGGCGGGTGGTCATCATCGGCGGTGGCGACACCGGCGCGGACTGCCTGGGCACCGCGCTGCGCCAGGGCGCCCGTTCCGTGCACCAGCTTGAGATCATGCCGCGGCCGCCGCGGTCGCGGCCGGCGGCCAACCCGTGGCCGACCTGGCCGGTGGTCTACCGGGTGTCCAGCGCGCACGAGGAGGGCGGCGAGCGCGTCTTCGCCGTCTCCACCGAGCGTTTCTTCGGGGACGACGCGGGGCGGGTCCGCTCGCTGCGCATGCACGAGGTCCGACTCGTCGACGGCCGTTTCGAGAAGGTGCCCGACAGCGACGTCGAGCTGCCCTGCGAGCTGGTGCTGCTGGCGATGGGTTTCACCGGGCCGCAGCGCACGGGTCTGCTCGAGCAGCTCGGGGTGGCTCTCGACGCCCGCGGCAACGTCGCCCGCGACGCCGGCTGGGCCACCTCGGTGCCGGCTGTGTTCGCCGCCGGGGACATGGGCCGCGGCCAGTCACTGATCGTGTGGGCGATCGCGGAGGGCCGGTCCGCCGCCGCCGCGGTCGACCGCTACCTGCGCGGGACCACCGATCTGCCCGAGCCGGTCACCCCCACCCGCAGATAGCCCCTGGACAGACCCGGATTTCCGCGGAGCGGGAATCCGGGATCCGGTTCCTGGTACGGGCCGCGGTACAGGCCGCGGCCCGTGTCTCCCACGTGGTGATCGACAGCGTGCCCTGGCGGGCGCTGTAGGCTTTTCGGCGACGTCACATATCCGTGGTGGTCCGTGCGAGGGCGCCGTAGGTGTCCGGCGGAGGGGGAGCCACCGGGCGCCGCAGGGCGCTCCGCTGACAGGGCAGGGCGCCTGTGGGGCGCCCCGCTGGAGGGCACAGGAGCCAGATGCTGGACAGGCGGTTCATCCGGGAGAATCCCGATGCCGTGCGCGAGGCCGCTCGCGTCAAGGGGGTCGACCTCGACGTCGACGGCATCCTGGCTCTCGACCGCAGCGTGCGATCGTTGCAGCACGCCCTGGACACGGCGCAGCGTGAGCGCCGGGAGCTCGCGGGTTCGTTCAAGAGCGCCGACGCGGTCGGCCGCGAGCGGCTGCGGGAGCGCTCCGCCGCCCTCGACGTCCAGCTGCGCGAAACCCGTGACGAGCTGGAGACCGCCGGCGAGCGGCTGCGGGACCTGCTGCTGCGCACCCCGAACATCCCGTGGGACGGCGCCCCGGTCGGCCCGGACGAGTCCGCGAACACCGTCATCCGGGTCTGGGGGGAGCGGCCGGCGTTCGACTTCACCCCGCTCGACCACGTCGAGCTGGCCGAGAAGCGCGGCTGGGCGGAGTTCGAACGGGCCCGCAACGTCTCGGGGGAGCGCGCCTACGCGCTGGCCGGGCAGCTCGTCCTGCTGGAGCGGGCGGTCCACTCCTACGCGCTGGACCTGCTCGCGCACAGGGACTTCCGGCTGGTCTCGGTGCCGTCGCTGGTGAAACGGGAGGCGCTGGTCGGCACCGGTTTCCTGCCCGGGCACGGCGAGGAGATCTACGAGCTGCCCGCCGACGAGCTGTTCCTCGCCGGCACCGCCGAGGTCGCGCTGGTCGGCCTGCACGCCGGCGGGATGCTCGCCCTGCGTGACCTGCCGCTGCGCTACGCCGGGATCTCGCCGTGCTTCCGCCGCGAGGTCGGCAGCGCCGGGCGGGACGTGCGCGGGCTGCTGCGGGTCCACCAGTTCGAGAAGGTCGAGCAGTTCGTCATCTGCGAGGCCGACGAGGCGCAGTCGGCCCGCTGGCACGCCGAGCTGCTGGACACGGCCGAGACCGTCCTGCAGTCCCTGGGCCTGGCCTACGAGGTGGTGGAGTGCGCCACCGGCGACATGGGCCTGGGCAAGTTCCGGATGAACGACATCAACACCTGGTTCCCGTCGCTGGAACGCTACCGGGAGACCCACAGCTGCTCGACGCTGCACGACTGGCAGGCGCGGCGGGCGAACATCCGCTACAAGGACGCCGAGGGGCGTGTCCGCTTCGCCCACACCCTGAACAACACGGCGGTGGCCACCCCGCGGCTGCTGGCCGCCATCCTGGAGAACTTCCAGACGGCGGACCACCACGTCCGCATCCCCAAGGTCCTGCGCCCCTACCTCGGCGACCGCGAACTGCTCTAGCCAGCCAGGCCGGCCGGGCCGGCTGGAGCCGGCGGACAGCTCCGGGGCCACCGGCCACCGGCGAAGATCAGCATAATTTTGTCGTGGTGTACGCCGATACGGCCAAAAAGCGTACAGAACGACAAAATTATGCCGATCATGGCCTGGCTGGGTGGTTGCGGAAGGGATCCGCACTGCCCGACCGGCGCTTCAGGCGTGTTCATCTGAGGACGTGGTGGGCACACTGCCGTACGTGAACGACGGGGATGCCGTGACGGCGGACGGGCCGGCGGGCGGGCCAGGGTGAACGGCGGTCCGGGCGGGTATCCTCCCGCCCGCAGCGCGCTGGGCCTGCGTTTCGCCCTCGCCATGTTCGGGCTGCTGTTCGCCACGGCCATGTGCGCCTATTTCGCGGTCCAGGACCGCCCGGTGCCCGCCGTACTGCTCGGCCTGGTCGCCCTGACCGCCGTGATCGACCTGTTCGTCATCGTCCGCCGCGTCCGCCACGAGCACCGCTGGTGAACGTGCTCCGCTGGTGAACGCGCCCCGCTGCCCGCCCGCATCCCCCTGCCTCTCCGGTCGCCGACACGCCGAGCCGTAGGTGGAAACCGTCACCAGGGCGGCTGAAACCACCTACTCTTCCAGTGCGTGTAGGTGGAAAAGGCTGTCGGGACGACCGGAATCACCTACGCCTTCCTCCTGAAGGGAGCGGGTTGTTCCTGAACCGTCGTGGTCTCCTGGTGACAGCGGCGAGCAGTGCCCTCGCCGGCTGCGCCATTCCGCCGCACGGATCGATTACCCGGCCCGGATCCGGGCCGGGTGGCACGTCGGACTCGCGCTCACTGCCGACCGGTCACCGTCCGCCGGCGGACGGTGCCGCGTCGCCAGCCGGCGGGCCGACGACGGGCCAGGCTCCGGTCGATCAGGCTCCGGTCGATCAGGCCCCGGTAACCGACGGGGTGGCCCGTGACGGTGTGATCGCCCGTTACCGTGATGTTCAGGCCTCCGCGTGGGGTATCGATGTTCCCGGCGTCACGACGGTCCTGCCCACCGCCGACAGGGTGATCGCGCTGACCTTCGACGCGTGCGGTGGCCCGCACGGCAGCGGCTACGACCACGCGCTGGTGGCATTTCTGCGTGCGCACGGGATGCCGGCCACGCTGTTCCTCAACTCCCGCTGGATCGATGCCAACATCCGGGTCTTCCACGAGCTCGCCGCCGACCCGCTGTTCGCAATAGGGAATCACGGGACATCCCACCGCCCGCTGTCGGTGTGCGGCCGGTCAGCGTATGGGATAAAGGGCACGGATGATGCCGCCGGGGTGTTCGACGAGGTCACCGGGAACCGGGACAGGCTCGCCGCGCTCCTCGGCTACCCGCCGCGGTTCTTCCGGGCGGGCACCGCCCACTGCGACGATGTCGCCGTCCGGATCGTCGCCGACCTCGGCGAGCGTGTCGTCAACTTCGACGTCAACGGCGACGCCGGAGCGACCTTCACCCCCGGCCAGGTCGAGCGGGCCGTGCTCGGCGCGAAACCCGGATCGATCGTCATCGCCCACATGAACCATCCCGCCGGCGGGACCGCCGCGGGAATGGCGGCCGCGCTGCCCAGACTGATCGACACCGGTTTCCGGTTCGTCCGTCTTTCCGAGTACGTCTGGTAAATGCCGGCCGACGGCGGCACCCCGCGCTGTCATCATGATCGTCGGACCGGATGTCACCCATGCTGCTGACGGCCGGTTCGTCGTGGGCGGAGGAGGCCGGGCCGTACCACGGACTGTACGGGCGTACGGGTATTGAACCTGAGCAGGCTCCTGGCCAGGGCTGTCACGCGCCGGGGCTGGCGGTGGGGAGCCCGGCTCCGGCGGCGATCGCGAGCAGGCGTTTGTCATAGGTGACGAACGCCTCCAGCCGGGCGCCGGGCTGGTCGGTCAGCACCGTGGCGGTGGCCAGATGGATGGCGTCCAGGGAACGAAGTTGTGGATCATCGTAGGCGGCCGCGACGGCTCGGACCGTGGCGTCGATCTCCAGCCGGTACAGCCGGGCGAGGGTGACGGGCAGCCTGCCCAGGGCCTGCGGGGCGCAGCGGCGTAGCGCGCGGGACGCCTCGACCTCGACCAGGACCGACGACACCAGTGGCAAGGCACGGTGGGTGTCCAGCCAGTCCAGAAGGTCGGCGGTGAAGGGCGGGTCGGCGGCCAGGTAGCCACGTGGAAGACGTGGGAAGCCGCCGCGGGCGGACCGGCCCCGGGCGGTGGGCCGGTTGCCGGGATGATGTGAACCTTCGTCGGAAAGAAACAGACCGGTTGTCCCCGGTGCCGGGGAAACGTATTTCGGTCATTATTTCCCGAAAGTCCCGGGGCGGTGGCCGCGGGCGGGGGTCGCGATTGTTTTCCCGCACGTCCGCCCATATATGTGACGGCGTTGTTGTCGAAATGCCGTGACCGATACCGCGCTGGTCGCGAGACTGCGATTTGACACCGCGAAACACGCTGGAAGCAATGCCTCCGTATAAGAAGGACGGGCAGGCCTGACGGCCCACTCTACCCACGGTCGGACCGTGGGTATGCCCCTCGCCGACCGTCGGTCATTGAGGAGGTCCACGTACGTGGCCAAGCAAATCCAGCATCTCGACCGGGTGGCAATCCGGTTCGCCGGTGACTCCGGCGACGGCATGCAGCTCACCGGCGACCGTTTCGCCTCCGAGACGGCCATCCTGGGAAACGACCTGTCCACCCTTCCCAACTACCCCGCCGAGATCAGGGCCCCATCGGGCTCGTTGCACGGTGTGTCCAGCTTCCAGGTACATTTCGCCGCCCATGACGTCCTCACCCCCGGGGACTCGCCGGACGTCCTGGTGGCGATGAACCCGGCCGCGCTGCGCGCCAATCTCGCCGACCTGCCGCCCAACGCGGAGATCATCGTCAACACCGACGAGTTCACTCCCCGCAACCTGGAGAAGGTCGGTTATACAAGCAACCCGCTGGAGAACGACTCGCTCGACGGGTTCATCGTCCACCGGGTGCCGCTGACGTCGGCGACGATCGCCGCTCTCGCCGACTTCGAGGTCTCCAAGAAGGACGCCGAGCGGGCGAAGAACATGTTCGCGCTCGGCCTGCTGTCCTGGATGTACAGCCGGCCCACCGAGGGCACGGTGGAGTTCCTCAGGCAGAAGTTCGCCAAGAAGCCGAAGATCGCCGCCGCGAACGTGGCCGCCTTCCAGGCCGGCTGGAACTACGGCGAGACCACCGAGGACTTCGCCGTCCGCTACGAGGTCAAGCCGGCGAACCTCGAGCCCGGCACCTACCGCAGCGTCAACGGCAACTCCGCGCTCGCCTACGGCCTGGTCGCCGCCGGCCTGCGCGCCCACCTGCCGGTCTTCCTCGGCGCCTACCCGATCACCCCGGCCTCGGAGATCCTGCACGAGCTGTCCGGGTACAAGCGCTACGGAGTGACCACCTTCCAGGCCGAGGACGAGATCGCCGCGGTGGGCTCGGCGCTCGGCGCCTCCTACGGCGGCGCGCTCGGGGTCACCTCGACCTCCGGCCCGGGGCTCGCGCTGAAGACCGAGACCCTCGGGCTCGCGGTGATGCTGGAGCTGCCGCTGGTCATCGTGGACGTGCAGCGCGCCGGCCCGTCGACCGGCCTGCCGACCAAGACCGAGCAGTCCGACCTGAACATCGCCCTGTTCGGCCGGCACGGTGAGGCACCGCTGGCGGTGATCGCGGCCCGCTCGCCGGCGGACTGTTTCTACGCGGCGCTGGAGGCGGCGCGCATCGCGCTGACCTACCGGATGCCGGTCATCCTGCTCTCGGACGGCTACCTGGCCAACGGCTCCGAGCCGTGGCTGCTGCCGGACCCGGCGGACCTGCCCGACCTGCGGGTGGAGTTCGCCACCGAGCCCAACGGGCCGGACGGGAAGTTCCTGCCCTACCTGCACGACCCGCACACGCTGGCCCGCCCGTGGGCGGTGCCGGGCACGCCCGGTCTGGAGCACCGCGTCGGTGGTCTGGAGAAGGCCGACGGCACCGGCGCGGTCTCCTACGTGCCGGCCGACCACGACCTGATGATGCGGCTGCGCGCCGCCCGGGTCGAGGCCATCGACGTGCCCGACCTGGAGGTCGAGGACCCCACCGGGGACGCCCGGGTGCTGGTGCTCGGCTGGGGCTCCACCTACGGACCAGTCGGCGCGGCCTGTCGCAAGCTGCGGGAACGCGGGGTGGCAATCGCCCAGGCGCACCTGCGGCACATCTCGCCGCTGCCGCGCAACGTCGGCACGGTGCTCGCCGGCTACGACCGCGTCGTCATCCCGGAGATGAACCTCGGGCAGCTCGCCCACGTGATACGCGACCGCTACCTGGTCGACGCCGTGTCCTACAACAAGGTCAACGGCCAGCCGTTCACCTCGGCGGAGCTGGAGACGGTCCTGGAGGAGGTCGTGCGCAATGACTGAGGTCCCGCTCAAGCTCACCGCCAAGGACTTCCGGTCGGACCAGGAGGTCCGCTGGTGCCCGGGATGCGGTGACTTCGCGATCCTGTCGGCGATCCAGTCGTTCATGCCGGAGCTGGGCATCCCCCGGGAGCAGATCACCTTCGTCTCCGGGATCGGGTGTTCCTCCCGTTTCCCGTACTACCTCAACACCTACGGGATGCACTCGATCCACGGCCGGGCGCCGGCGATCGCCAGCGGTCTCGCGATCAGCCGCCCGGACCTGTCGGTGTGGGTGGTCAGCGGTGACGGCGACGCGCTGTCCATCGGCGGTAACCACCTGATCCACGCGCTGCGCCGCAACGTCAACATCAAGATCCTGATGTTCAACAACCGGATCTACGGGCTGACCAAGGGCCAGTGCTCGCCGACCTCGGAGTTCGGCAAGGTCACCAAGTCGACGCCGGTCGGCTCCCGGGACACCCCGTTCAACCCGATCGCGGTGGCGCTCGGCGCCGAGGCGTCGTTCGTGGCCCGCACGATCGACTCCGACCGCAAGCACCTGCACTCGGTGCTGCGGGCCGCCGCCGCGCACCAGGGCAGCGCGTTCATCGAGATCTACCAGAACTGCGCCATCTTCAACGACGGCGCGTTCGACGTGCTGAAGGACCCCGCCAGCCGCGACTCGGTGCTCGTCCGTCTCGAGCACGGCAAGCCGATCACCTTCGGCGCCTCGGGGGAGAAGTGCGTGGTGCGCGAGCCGCGCGGCTTCGGCCTGGAGGTCGCCGACACCGCCAGCGTCCCGCGCAGCGAGATCATCGTGCACGACGAGACGGTGCCCGGGCCGGCGTACGCGTTCACCCTGTCCCGGCTGTCCGACCAGGACCTCAGCAACACCCCGGTCGGGGTGTTCCGCCGGGTGGCCCGGCCCGCCTACGAGTCGCTGGTCCAGGAGCAGAACGCCGCCGCCCGCACGGGCGTCGCGGATGCCACGCCCGACGACCTGCTCGCCGAGCTGCTGCACACGGGCAACACCTGGACGATCCGCTGAGCTCCTGACCCACCGGGCCGCCGTCCCACCGGCGTTCCCCGGCCGGCCGTGCCCAATGGGCGCGGGCGACCGGGGAACGCCTTTGTTGTTTTCTGCCGGGCAGCTGTTGTTTTCTGCTGGGCAGCCGCTGTTCCCTGCCGGGCATCGCCGCCGGTCCGGGCCGCGGCGGCCGCCCGGACCCACGGGCCGGAATTTCCGGGTCATCCGAACAATGGGCCGGGCAATAGGTCACCGGTGTCGGAACGTTCGTCCCGGAAGTCGCCGAACACCGTATTCGGCAACGGATTCGGGAGGTAAAAAACTGGTACGGCACGCTGTCGGAGCCGGTCGTCGAAAACTGTTGGCGGGCAGGTTGCCGGCTGGCCGGAACCCAGGTGGTGGCCGGCGTCCGCACCATTGGTCCCAGGCATTTCGGCCACCTGGCCCAGGCTTCTTCTGCTATTCGTCCCGGAATCGCGGACCGGGCGTAAAAGTAACTGGGAAGATACGGCGCTTAAAGCGCCCGAAACAACGGTCAGCGACATTTCTAATCGCGACACCTCAACGGTGAGGATCGCGGGACCGCCCGCCGGCGGATCGCGGGCCGCAAAGCGCGGATCCGGCATCGGGCAGCTGGCCGGCACCGGCCCGGCACAGCGCCTCTTCCCTGTTCGGTGCGACTGACGGAGGGCACGCATGATGTGGAGCACGACATCGTGATCGGGTTCTGTGACACCACGCTGCGCGACGGTGAGCAGGCCCCGGGCGTCGCCTTCACCGCCGAGGAGAAGCTCGCCATCGCGGCCGCTCTCGACCGCGTGGGGGTACAGCAGATCGAGGCGGGCGTGCCGGCCATGGGGCCGTCCGAACGCGAGGCCATCCGCCGTGTCGCGGCGGCGGGCCTGCGGGCGGAGGTCATCGCCTGGTGCCGGGCCGTGCGGTCCGACATCGACGCGGCGGTGGCCTGCGGGGTGCGGCGGGCCCACATCAGCATCCCCGTGTCCGACCTGCACCTGCGGTACAAGCTCGGCCGTGACCGGGCGTGGGCGCGCGGCCGGATCCTCGGCTGCGTCGCGTACGCCCTCGACCGTGGGCTGCTGGTCGGGGTCGGGTTCGAGGACGCCTCGCGGGCGGACGACGGCTTCGTCGCCGACCTCGCCGGCGAGCTGTCCCGGGCCGGTGCCGACCGTCTGCGCTGGGCCGACACCGTCGGGATCCTCGAGCCCGCCAGGGCGTACGAACGGCTGTCCGCCCTGGTGGTGGCCGCCTCGGCGGCGCCGGCCATCTGGGAGATCCACGCCCATGACGACTTCGGGCTGGCCACCGCCAACACGCTCGCGGCGGTCCGGGCCGGTTTCGGGTCCGTCAGCACGACGGTCGCCGGGCTCGGGGAGCGGGCCGGCAACGCCGCCTTCGAGGAGGTGGCGATGGCGCTGCGCCATCTTCTCGGGTACCGGGTCGATCTGGACACCACGGCGCTGCGCGCGCTGGCCGAGCTGGTCTCGGGCGCGGCACGCCGGCCGGTACCCACCGGGAAGGCGATCGTCGGGGAGTCTGCGTTCGTCCACGAGTCCGGTATCCACGTGGACGGCGTGCTGAAGGCTCCGAGGGTCTACGAGCCCTTCGACCCCGCGGAGGTCGGCGCGCGGCGCCGGCTGGTCGTGGGCAAGCACGCGGGGCGGGCGTCGCTGCGCCACGCCCTGCGGGAGTACGGGATCGACGCCGACGAGGGCGTGCTCGGATCCGTCCTGGACGGCCTGCGGTCGCACGTCACGGCGCTCAAGCGGCCGTTGCGCTCCGGGGAGGTCCGTGACCTCTACGAGCTCGCGGCGGCCAGCCTGGCCGCCGGCGCCGGCGCCGGTTCCTGAACGAATACAGCACGGAAATCCCGGACGGACAGCAGTCCGGTGAACCAACACCGGTTCTTCCACAGTGACGCACGCCCAAGCGTGCGGTGAGGAGCACACACCAATGAGGCAGCTCGCGTTCTACGGTAAGGGTGGTATTGGTAAGTCCACCACTCAGCAGAACACGATGGCCGCACTGGCTGAGCGGGGCAACCGGGTCATGATCGTCGGTTGTGACCCGAAAGCGGACTCGACCCGTCTGATCCTGCACTCCAAGGCCCAGCACACCGTCATCGAGAAGGCGGCCGAGAAGGGCTCGGTGGAGGACCTCGAGCTCGAGGAGGTCCTGCTCGAGGGCGCGTGGAACATCCGGTGTGTCGAGTCGGGCGGCCCGGAGCCGGGTGTCGGCTGTGCCGGCCGAGGCGTCATCACCGCCATCACCTTCCTGGAGGAGAACGGCGCCTACGAGGACCTCGACTTCGTCACCTACGACGTCCTCGGTGACGTCGTCTGCGGTGGGTTCGCCATGCCGATCCGCCAGGGCAAGGCCCAGGAGATCTACATCGTCACCTCCGGTGAGATGATGGCCATGTACGCGGCGAACAACATCGCCCGAGGCATCCTCAAGTACGCCCACACCGGTGGCGTCCGCCTCGGTGGGCTGATCTGCAACAGCCGTCAGACCGACCGTGAGGACGAGCTCATCATGGAGCTCGCGCGGCGCCTGAACACCCAGATGATCCACTTCGTCCCGCGTGACAACATCGTCCAGCACGCCGAGCTGCGCCGGATGACGGTCATCGAGTACTCGCCCGAGGCGAACCAGGCCAACGAGTACCGCGAGCTCGCGCGCAAGATCGAAGAGAACGACATGAAGACCATCCCCACCCCGATCAGCATGGACGAGCTCGAGGAGCTCCTGATCGACTTCGGGATCATGGAGCAGGAGGACGAGTCGATCGTCGGTCAGAAGGCCGCCTCCGCCGTCGGCGCCTGACCGCTCGTCCCCGTACACCCAGAAAGGTCTGTCATGACTCCGCCCGTGACGTCTGCCGAGACGCAGGCGATGATCGATGATGTCCTCTCGGCCTACCCGCCCAAGGTCGAGAAGGACCGCCAGAAGCACGTCAAGCCCAACGACCCGGGCGGGGCGAAGGAATGTGAGGTCAAGAGCAACGTCAAGTCCCGTCCCGGGATCATGACGCTGCGTGGCTGCGCCTACGCCGGCTCCAAGGGTGTGGTGTGGGGCCCGATCAAGGACCTCATCTCCATCAGCCACGGCCCGGTCGGCTGCGGCCAGTACACCTGGGGCACCCGGCGCAACTACGCCAACGGGCAGCTCGGCATCGACAACTTCACCGTCATGCAGATCACCAGCGACTTCCAGGAGAAGGACATCGTCTTCGGTGGCGACAAGAAGCTCGCCGCCATCCTGGACGAGCTGGTGGAGGTCTTCCCGCTGGTCAAGGGCGTCTCCATCCAGTCCGAGTGCCCGATCGGCCTGATCGGTGACGACATCGACGCGGTCTCCACCGCGGCGACGAAGCGGCTGAACATGCCGGTCGTCCCGGTCAAGTGCGAGGGGTTCCGCGGGATCAGCCAGTCGCTGGGCCACCACATCGCCAACGACGCGATCCGCGACCATGTGCTGGGCACCCGGGAGATCGCCGAGCAGACCCCGTACGACATCACGCTGCTCGGTGACTACAACATCGGTGGCGACGCCTGGGCCTCCCGGAAGATCCTCGAGGACATGGGCCTGCGGGTCATCGCCCAGTGGTCCGGCGACGGCACCGTCAACGAGATGGCCACCGCCCACCTGGCCAAGCTCAACGTGCTGCACTGCTACCGCTCCATGAACTACATCGCCACCACGATGGAGGAGCGGTACGGCACCCCGTGGACCGAGTTCAACTTCTTCGGCCCCACGAAGATCGTCGAGTCGATGCGGAAGATCGCCGAGTTCTTCGACGACACCATCAAGGAGAAGACCGAGGCCGCCATCGCGCGGTACCAGCCCTTCTTCGACAAGGTGCGGGAGACCTACCGGCACCGGCTCGAGGGCAAGACCGTGATGCTCGCCGTCGGCGGCCTGCGCCCGCGGCACACCGTCGGTGCCTACGAGGACCTCGGCATGGAGGTCATCGGGACCGGCTACGAGTTCGCCCACAAGGACGACTACACCCGTAGCTACCCCGAGCTCAAGCAGGGCATCGTGGTCTACGACGACCCGACCGCCTACGAGATGGAGGAGTTCACCCGCCGTCTCAAGCCGGACCTGGTCGGCGCCGGCATCAAGGAGAAGTACGTCTCGCACAAGATGCGGACGCCGTTCCGTCAGATGCACTCCTGGGACTACTCCGGTCCGTACCACGGTGTCGAGGGCTTCGCGATTTTCGCCCGGGACATGGACAGCGCTGTGAACAGCCCGTCGTGGAACCTGTTCGACGCGCCGTGGGCGAATTCCAAGAAGAGCTGATTTCCCTGCGGAAGACGTGTCTTTCGCCCGTGGCTTCCCGCGAAGGGCACGTCTTCCGCTCGTAATTCCCCGCGGAAGACGTGTTCTTTCGCCCGTGAACCGGAGGATCGCTGGTGTCCACCAACCCAGACGCACTTGTGGTGCGAGACCACAACACACTGTTCAAGGGCCCCGAGTACCAGGAGCAGCGCGAGCGCAAGAAGCAGTTCGAGGCCGGCTCCTCGCCGGCGGAGGTCGACCGGGTCGCCGAGTGGACCCGGTCGTGGGAGTACCGGGAGAAGAACTTCGCCCGGAAGGACCTCACGATCAACCCGCTGAAGGCGTGCCAGCCGCTGGGCGCCGTGCTCGCGGCCCTCGGCTTCGCCGGGACCCTGCCGCTGGTGCACGGCTCGCAGGGGTGCACCTCGTACTTCCGCGGCCACCTCGCCCGGCACTTCAAGGAGCCGGTGCCGACGGTCTCCTCGTCGATGACCGAGGACTCGGCGGTCTTCGGCGGCCTGAGCAACCTCATCGAGGCCCTCGGCACCGCCGTGCACGTGTACAAGCCGGACATGGTGGCGGTGTCGACCACCTGTATGGCCGAGGTGATCGGCGACGACCTGCAGAACTTCATCGCCAACGCCCGCACCAAGGGCGCGATCTCCGAGACCATCCCGGTCCCGTACGCCCACACCCCGAGCTTCGTCGGCTCGCACGTGCTCGGCTACGACAACATGCTGCGCGGCATCCTGTCGTACCTGACCGAGGGCAAGAAGGGCGCGTCCAACGGCACGGTCAACATCGTGCCGGGCTTCGACCCCTACGTCGGCAACATCCGGGAGCTCAAGCGGCTGCTGAGCCTGCTGGGTGTCAAGCACGCTGTGCTCGGCGACCACAGCGACAGCCTCGACTCCCCGGCGACCGGCGAGTACCACATGTACCCGGGCGGGACCCCGCTCGCCGTCGCCGCCGACTCGATCAACGCCATCGCCACCGTCTTCCTGCAGCCCTTCGGCTCCAAGCGGACCAGGGAGACCGTGGACGGCTGGGCCGGCGAGACGGTGACGGTCAACCCGCCGATCGGCATCGGCAGCACCGACGCCTTCATCACCGAGATCGCCCGGGTGGCCGGGGTCGCGGTACCGGACGAGATCACCGCGGAGCGCGGGCGGCTGCTCGACGCCCTGACCGACTCGCACGCCTACGTGCACGGCAAGCGGGTCGCGATCGCCGGTGACCCCGACTTCGTCACCGGGATGCTCGGCTTCCTGCTGGAGCTGGGCATGGAGCCGGTCCACGTGCTGGCCACCAACGGTGACGAGACCTGGGCCAACCAGACCCGGGAGCTGCTGGCCGCCAGCCCGTTCGGCCGGCAGGCGACCGTCTGGCCGGGCAAGGACGGCTGGCACCTGCGGTCGCTCGTGCTCACCGAGCCGGTCGACCTCATCGTCGGCGCGACCCACCTCAAGCACCTCGCCCGCGAGGCGGACGTGCCGCTGTTCCGGGCCGGTTTCCCGATCTTCGACCGGCACCACCTGCACCGCTTCCCGATCTACGGCTATGCCGGCGGCCTGGCGCTGCTGACCCAGCTGGTCAACCTGTTCCTCGACGAGCTGGACCGCAACGCGCCCGACCACAGCTTCGACATCGTCCGCTGACCGGCACCGTCCGCTGACCGGCAGTATCCGCTGACCGGCAGCGGGTGCTGACCGACACCATCCGCTGACCGGCACAGCGTGCTGACCGACATCGTCCGCTGAGGGGAAAATGGCTGCCCTGACGAAGATCGACGCCGCGGTACTCTTCGACGAACCGGCGTGTGACCACAACCGTGCCAAGGATCCCAAAGCCCGCAAGACGGGCTGCTCCCGGCCGAAGCCGGGCGGCACCGCCGGCGGCTGCGCGTTCGACGGCGCGATGATCACTCTGGTTCCGATAGCCGACGTCGCCCACGTGGTGCACGGCCCGATCGCCTGTGCCGGCAACTCGTGGGACGGCCGGGGCAGCCTCTCCTCAGGCCCGACGCTCTACCGCCGGGGCTTCGCCACCGACCTCGGCGAGCAGGACGTGGTCTTCGGCGGCGAGCAGCGCCTCTACGACACCATCGTCGAGGCCGCGC
>NZ_CEVIVD010000035.1:0-9361 GCF_982290655.1 Protofrankia sp. CiP1_Cm_nod3 | reverse complement strand
GCGACCGGCGTCCCGGTGGTCCCGGTGCACTCGCCGGGATTCGCCGGCAGCAAGAACTTCGGCAACCGGCTCGCCGGCCAGGCCCTGCTCGACCACGTCATCGGCACGGTGGAACCGGCGTTCACCACGCCGTACGACGTGAACCTGGTCGGCGAGTACAACATCGCCGGCGAGCTGTGGGACGTCACCCCGCTGCTGGCGAAGCTCGGCATCCGGGTGCTGGCGAGCATCAGCGGGGACGGCCGCTACGCCGACGTCGCCGCCGCCCACCGCGCGAAGGCGACGATGGTCGTCTGCTCGCGGGCGCTGCTCTCGCTGGCCCGCGGGCTGGAGGACCGCTACGGCATCCCCTGGTTCGAGGGCAGCTTCTACGGCGTCCGGGCGATGCGCGACACCCTGCGCGGCTTCGCCCGCGTCCTCGGCGGCAAGGAGCTCTCCTGGCGGGCGGAGGAGCTCATCGCCACCGAGGAGGCCGCCCTGGCGACGGCGCTCGCCCCCTACCGGGAGCGGCTGGCCGGCGCCCGGGCGGTGCTCTACACCGGCGGGGTGAAGAGCTGGTCGCTGGTGGCGGCGCTGCAGGACCTCGGGGTGGAGGTCGTCGCCTCCGGGGCCACCAAGAGCACCGAGGACGACGTCGACAAGATCACCGAACTGCTCGGTGCGGACGGGATCGTCATCCGCAACGGCACGCCCGCCGAACTGCTGCGGGTGGTCGCCGACACCCAGGCCGACATCCTGATCGCCGGTGGCCGCAACCAGTACACCGCGCTCAAGGGCAGGCTGCCCTTCCTCGACGTCAACCAGGAACGCCACCACGCCTTCGCCGGCTATCCCGGCATGATCGAACTTGCCCGGCGGCTGGACCTGGCGCTGTCCAGCCCGGTCTGGGAGCAGGTCCGGGCGGACGCCCCCTGGGACGAGCCGGATCCCGCCGGCCGGGCCGGCGCGCCGGGCCCGGCCGGCCCGGCGGGGCCAAGGGCCGGTGCCACCGCCGGTGCTACCGCCGGTGCCGTGGCCGGTGCCGTGGCCGCCGGCGCGGCCGCGGGCGGCGGCTTCGACGACATCGACGACGACAGCGATCCCGAGGTCTTCTGATGGCCCGCGTCACCACCGGCGGACACCGGGCCGCCTTCGACCCGCTCAAGCACAGCCAGCCCCTCGGCGGCGCGCTGGCCTTCCTCGGCCTGGCCCGCTGCATCCCGATGCTGCACGGCGCGCAGGGCTGCTCGGCGTTCGCCAAGGCCCTGCTCACCCGCCACTTCCGCGAGCCCATCCCGTTGCAGAGCAGCGCCATCAACGACGTCAGCGCCGTGCTCGGCTCGTCCGAGTCGCTGCTGAGCGCGCTGGACACGATCAACGAGCGGCAGCGGCCCGACATCATCGGGGTGCTGACCACCGGCCTCACCGAGGTCACCGAGGAGGACATGTTCGGCGTCCTCGGCGCGTCGAAGTACGCCCCGGGCCGCCGTGACCCGCTGGTCGTCGCGGTGTCCACCCCGGATTTCCACGGCGGGCTGTCGGACGGCTGGTCCGCGGCGCTGCGGGGGATCGTCGCCGCGGTCCCGGCCAGCGAGGTCACGGTCCCCGGCCGGGCCGCCGTGCTCGTCGGCCCGACGCTGACCGCGGTGGACATCGACGAGATCGCCGACCTCGTCCGGGCCTTCGGCCTCGACCCGGTGGTCGTCCCCGACCTGTCCGGGTCGCTCGACGGGCACCTCGCCGCGACCTGGTCGCCGCTGACCACCGGCGGGACGGCCCTCGACGCCCTGCTGGGCCTGGCCGGCTGCGAGATCGTCATCGCGGTCGGGTCCGCGGCGGCCACCGCCGCCGGGGAGCTGGCGGTCAAAGCCGGCGTCCCGCTGATCGCCCACGACCACCTCAGCGGGCTGGCCGTCACCGACCGGCTGGTCACCGACCTGATCCGGCACACCGGCGCGGCCGCCCCCGAGGCGGTCCGGCGCTGGCGCCGGCGGCTGGCCGATGGGCTGATGGACAGCCACTTCGTCCTCGGCGGGGCGAAGGTGGCCCTCGCCCTCGAGCCAGACCTGCTCGTCGCGGTCGGTTCGCTGCTCTACGACGTCGGCGCCGAGATCGTCACCGCCGTGTCGCCGACGGACGCCGACGTGCTGCGGCAGGCGCCGTGGGAGGAGGTCGTCGTCGGCGACTTCGTCGACCTCGCCGAACGGGCCGCGGCGGCCGGCGCCGAACTTCTCGTCGCCTCCAGCCACGGGGCCGGCGCGGCCGCCGAGGCCGGCGCGGCGCACCTGACGATGGGCTTCCCCGTCTACGACCGGATGGGCGCCCCGCTGCGTGCCACCTCCGGGTACCGGGGCAGCCTCCAGTTGCTCGTGGACGCGGCCAACCGGCTGATCGAACACCGTGAGTCACATCGCCCGTCGCATCACCCGGCAGCTCCGGCACCGGCGCGCCCGGCGGCGGCCGCGTGCCCGGAGCAGGCCGAGGACCTGGAGGAACTGGCATGTTGAAGGTCGCCTTCGCCACCAGCGACGGCATCGTCGTCGACCAGCATTTCGGCTCGTGCCGCCGGTTCGACGTCTACGAGGTGTCCGCGGAGCTCGCCTCGCTGTACGAGAGCCGGGTGCTCGACCCGGCCGTCGACGACGAGGCCGAGAAGATCGAGAGCCGGCTGGACGCCATCCGGGACTGCGCGATCCTGCACGTCGCCGCGATCGGCGGGACCGCCGCCGCGAAGGTGGTCCGGGCCCGCGTCCATCCGCTGAAGGTCACCGAGGACACCTCGATCGCGGACCAGATCGTCCGGCTGCAGCGGGTCCTCGCCGGCAACCCGCCGCCGTGGCTGCGCAAGCTGCTGCGCGCGAGCGGGTCCGGCGCCACCCCCACCTGGAGCCCGCGATGACCATCGACAGCACCGGCACCGGCACCGGCACCGGCAGTGCCGGCGGCGCGGGCGCGGACGTCGCCACCGGCTTCCTGCGTGACCTGGTCGACCAGCTGCGCGCCGGGGACACCTACGGCCAGCTCGACCGCCTCGGCGGGGAGAGGCTGCTCAGCCCGTTCGTGCTCACCCCGCAGCAGCGCCGCGAGCTGGGGATCTCCTGTGACGTCGACCCGGCCACCGAGGGCCGGCTGCGCTCCTTCTACCAGGCGGTCGCCGCCGGCATCGAGAAGGCGACCGGCCTGGTCACCGGTTATCTGCTCGATCTCAGCCACGAGGGCTTCGGCCGGGTCACGGTGTTCACCGGCCGGCTCGTGGTCGTCTCCGAGGTGCTGCGCGACGCGCACCGTTTCGGCTTCGACTCCATCGACCATCTTGCCGGGCGCGGCGAGGCGCTGGTCAGCGCCGCCGCCGCGCTCGTACGTGCCTACCCGGAGGTGGCCCGTGACGACTCCTGACGACATCCCCGAGCTGCGCACGAAGCTGAAGAAGCTCAACAGCCTCGCCACCCGTCTCAAACTCGACCTGCACGACCTGGCCGAGGACCTGCCGGTCGGCTGGGAGCAGATCCTGGAGACGGCCACCGCCACCTACAACGCCTATGTCGAGATCAGCCGCCTCGAGCGCGAGCTGGCGAAGGCCGACGCGTCATGACCGCGGCATCCGCCGGGCAGGTGCCGTCCGCTGGGCAGGTGCCGCCCGCCGAGCGGCTGGCGCGCTTCCGCCAGTGCGTCACCGCCGAGGACTACTTCCAGGCCCTGGACGTCCCCTTCGACCCGAAGGTGGTCGCGGTCAACCGGCTGCACATCCTGCGGCACTTCTCCCGGGCCATGGCCCGCACGGACGCGGGGAATCCCGCTCCGCCGGAGCGGCTGGCCGCCTACCGCGCCGCCCTGGTCGCCTCCTACGAGGCGTTCACCACGGGCACCGCGCTCGACCACCGCCTGTTCAAGGTCCTCGCCGACCGCGCCCCCCAGGCGTTCGTCGCCGTGGACACCGTCACCGTTGAAGCCGAGAAGAGGGCCTGATGGACGTCAGTTTCGAAGAGCCGCTGTCCGAGGCCGCCTACGACGTCGGCGACACCGTCGTGGCCCTGAAGGACCTGCGCAACGACGGCACCTTCCCCGAGCCGGGGATCAGCGTTGGGGACGTGCTGGTGGAGACCGGGACGGTCGGCCACGTCCACGGTGTGGGTGTCTACCTCCAGGAGCACATCGTCTACGCGGTCGCGTTCACCAACGGCCGGGTGGTGGGCTGTCTGGAGCGCGAGCTGGACCTGGTGTCCGCCGCGCCGGGCCGTGAGGCGGGTGAGCGGGCATGACCCCCCGACCGGCCCCGGCGGCACAGCCGGCACAGCCGGCGCCGGTACCGGCGCGGTCGATCCCCCTGACGGTGCTCTCCCCGGCCGAGGCGGCCGCGCCGCCGGTGGCCGCGGCGCCGGCGCCGGCGGCGGGGTGCGCGTCCACCAAGGGATGCGGCGCCAGCACGACCGGCCTGGACCCCGCGATCGCCGAGAAGGTCGCCAACCATCCCTGTTACAGCCAGGACGCGCACCAGTACTACGCCCGGATGCACGTCCCGGTCGCGCCGGGCTGCAACATCCAGTGCAACTACTGCAACCGCAAGTTCGACTGCGCGAACGAGAGCCGCCCCGGCGTCACCAGCAGGCTGCTCACCCCGGAGCAGGCGCTGGCCAAGGTCAAGCGGGTGGCCAGCGAGATCAAGCAGATGAGCGTGCTCGGCGTGGCCGGGCCCGGGGAACCGCTGGCCAACGCGGGGCGCACCTTCCGCACGATGGAGCTGGTCGCCCGGGAGTGCCCGGACATCAGGCTGTGCGTGTCCACGAACGGGCTCACCCTCGTCGACCACGTCGACCGCATCGCGGATCTCGGCATCGACCATGTGACGATCACCATCAACATGATCGATCCCGAGGTCGGCGAACGGATCTACCCTTGGGTGGCCTTCCGTGGCAGGCGCTACACCGGCCGGCAGGCGTCGAAGATCCTCTCCGAGCGGCAGCTGGAGGGGCTCGCGGCGCTCACCGGACGCGGGATCCTGTGCAAGGTCAACTCGGTGATGATCCCCGGGGTCAACGACGAGCACCTGGTGGAGGTCTCCCGCACGGTCCGCGGCATGGGGGCGTTCCTGCACAACGTGATGCCGCTGGTGTCCGCCCCCGAGCACGGCACCTACTACGGCCTGACCGGGCAGCGCGGGCCGACCCCGCAGGAGCTCAAGGCGCTGCAGGACCGCTGCGAGGGCGACGACGGCGCGGAAATGAACATGATGCGCCACTGCCGGCAGTGCCGGGCCGACGCGGTCGGCCTGCTCGGGGAGGACCGCGGCGACGAGTTCGGCCCCGAGACCTACCTGGACGGCGAGGTCACCTACGACCTGGCCGGCCGCCAGGAGGCGCACGCAGCGATCGAGCGCTGGCGCTCCGACGTCCGCGCCACCCGGGAGGAGCTGCGGATCTCCGCCGGCGCGGCGAAGCCGGAACACACGGTGCTGGTCGCGGTCGCCACCAAGGGCGGGGGAGTGGTCAACCAGCACTTCGGCCACGCCGAGGAGTTCTGGATCTACGAGGCGGGCGAGAAGTGGGCGCGTCTGGTGGGCACCCGCAGCGTCGCGCGCTACTGCGAGGGCGTCTCCGAGTGTGACGACGGCGAGGACGACAAGGGGTCGGTGCTCGACCGGACCGTCCAGCTGCTGTCGGACTGCGCCGCCGTGCTGTGCAGCAAGATCGGTAACGGCCCGCGGGAGGCGCTGGCCGCGGCCGGGGTCGAAGCCGTCGAGTGCTACGACATCATCGACTCCGTGGTCGCCACCGAAGGTGCGCGGCTTGCGGCGCGGGGCGTCCAGCGGGTGGCGGACGACGCCCACCAGGCGGCGCGGAGCGCCTGCCGCCCGGCCGCGGAGCCGGCCGGTTTCGCCGCCGACCCGCTGGCAGGCGGCTCGCTGGCATCTGACGACCTGTTCGAGGACACCCCGGACGGGCGGCCCGCCCCGCACCCGCGGCCGGCCGGGCCCGTCGCGGCAAAGGTGGGATCATGATTACGAAACTGCAGGTTGTGCTCACCGAACGTGCCGGCGAGCAGGTCCGGGCGCTGCTCGCCCGCGACGGGACGACCGCCGGCTACGGCCTGCGGGTCGGCGCGGAGCCCGGCGGCTGCTCGGGCTACAAGTACAGCCTCGCGCTCGCGCCCACCGCCGAGAAAGGTGACATCACCGTCCGGCAGGACGGGTTCGACGTGTTCGTCGCGTCCGAGTCCGCCTCGTTCGTCCACGGGGTCCGTATCGACTACGTGGAGTCGCTGACGTCCTCGGGTTTCGTCTTCTCCAACCCGCGCGTGTCGGATCCGTGCTCCTGCGGGTCGTCCTTCTCCGCGGCGGGCCCGGACGGCGACGAGGACAGCCTCTGGCAGCAGGTCGACGAGGCGATCCAGCAGGTACGGCCCTTCCTGCAGCGCGACGGCGGGGACGTCACGGTCGTCGACATCACCGCGGGTGTCGTCTCGGTCCGGCTCACCGGAGCCTGCGGGGGATGCTCCGCCGCCCTGGACACGCTCACGGGCGTCATCGAGCGCCAGCTGAAGGAATCGGTGCCAGCGGTCGAGCGGGTCGTCCTCGCGTACTGACAGTCGGGCCGTCCTCGCTACTGACAGCTCCGTCCAAGCGCGTCCGAGCGCATCTGGAGGTGAACCAGTGAGTATCACGATCAGTTTTACCGAACGGGCGGCCGGCCAGGTGCGCGCGCTGCTCGACCGGGAGGGGACCACCCCCGGCGCCGGCCTGCGGGTCGGCGTCGACGGCGACGGCGGCGGCTGCGCCGGGCACCGGTACCGGCTGGCCGTCGAGCCCGCGCCGCGCGCCGGCGACGTCGTCACCCGGGCGGCGGACTTCGACGTGTTCGTCGCCGCGGACGCGGTCCACCAGTTCGACGGCATGCGCATCGACTACAGCGAGTCGCTGATGTCGTCCGGCTTCACCTTCTACAATCCACATGCGCGCGGTCACTGTATGTGTGGGCCGTCGTTCGCCCCGCCCGTCCAGCCGGACGGGGTGGAGACGTCGCTGCTGCAGAAGGCGAACGTGGCGATCCAGCACATCCGGCCGCACCTGCAGCTGGTGGGCCGGGACGCGTCCGTGGTCGGGGTCGCCGACGGGGTGGTCTCGGTGCGGCTGACCGGCGCCGGGCTCGAGCGTGATGCCGACGTCCTCGAACTGGTGAAAACGGTCGAACAGCAGCTCAAGGACGCCGTCCCCGACGTCCGGCGGGTAATCCCCGCATCCGTGGGCCGGTAGCGGAAGGCAGGGGGACGACATGGACATGCGGCGGTTCGAGCGCCAACTGACACTGAGCGGTTTCGGGCTACCGGGACAGGAGCGGCTGTGCGAGGCGACGGTGCTTGTGGCAGGTGTGGGTGGGGTGGGCGGCGCCGTCGCCACCTACCTGGCCGCGGCTGGCGTCGGGCGGCTGGTCCTCGTGCACCCCGGCGCCCTCGAGACACCCGACCTCAACCGACAGACGCTTATGCGACCCGACCGGGTCGGTGAGCCACGGGTGGCCTGCGCCGCCGACACCCTGCGGGAGCACTACCCCGACGTCACGGTCGAGGCGTGGGACCGGGACCTGTTCGACCCGCTCCTGCCCGGCCTCGTCGCCGGCGCGGACGTGGTCGTCGACGCCCGCCACAACTTCCCCGAACGGTTCCGGATCAACCGGATGTGCCTGGACCTGGGGGTGCCGCTGGTCTTCGCGGCCATGAACACCACCGAGGCCCAGCTGCTGACGGTGCTGCCTGGCGACCCGTGCCTGCGCTGCGTGTTCGCCGACGGCGACCCGGAGTGGGACCCGCTCGGCTTCCCGGTGCTCGGCGCGGTGGCCGGCACCGTGGGCTGCCTGGCGGCCATGGAGGTCATCAAGATCGTCTCCCGGTTCGGTGAGCCGTCCACCGGGAAGCTGCTCGCCTTCGACCTGTGGGACATGGACTTCCGGTCGTTCCCGGTGACTCACGACCCGCAGTGCGTCGACTGCGGGCCCATCCGGCGGCAGCCGTCGCGCCCACAGCCGTACACGGTGCGCCGCGTCCCGCTGCCGGACGTACCGGACGTACCGGACGTACCGGATGTGCCGGATGTGCCGGAGGCGTCGGCGGGCATGCCCGGCCTGGCGGACACGGCCGGCGCGGCCGGCGCGGCCGGCGTCGGTGGGCTGGCCGCGGCCGGGGCCGGGCCCGGCGTCCGGTGCGGTCACGACGATCCGCTGTGACCGGGCCCGTGACCAAGATGATCTACTGTGACTACAACGCGACGACCCCGGTCGACCCGCGGGTGCTCGACGCGATGCTGCCGCTGTTCACCGAGGACTTCGCGAACGCCTCCAGCGGACATGCCGCCGGCCGCGCGGCCGCCCGCCTGGTCGAGCGGGCCCGCGAGCAGGTCGCGGCCCTGGTCGGCGCCGGCCGGCACAGCGTCGTGTTCACCGGCGGCGCCACCGAGGCGGCCAACCTCGCGATCCACGGCGTCCTCGCCGGTGCCGAGCCCGGCCGCCGGCACGTCCTGGTGGCGGCCACCGAGCACAGGGCCGTTCTCGCGGCGGCCGGGCAGGCCGCGCGGCTGCACGGCGGCTCGGTCGAGCTGATCCGGGTGCTGCGCGACGGCACCCCCGACCTCGACCATCTCGCCGCGCTGCTGGCGAAGCTGCCCGGGCAGGTCGGGCTGGTCGCGGTGATGGCCGCGAACAGCGAGACCGGCGCGCTCGCGGACGTCCGGCGGGCCTGCCGGCTCGCGCACGGCGCCGGCGCGCTGTACCTGTGCGACGTCACCCAGGCCGCGGGCCGGATCCCCGTCGCCGTGGAGACGCACGGGATCGACCTCGCCGTGCTCAGCGCGCACAAGATGTACGGGCCCAAGGGGGTCGGCGCGCTCGTCGCCGGCCGTCCGCTGCAGAACCGGCTGACACCGCTGATCGTCGGCGGTGGCCAGGAGCGGGGGCTGCGCAGCGGCACCGTCAACAGCGCCGGCATCGTCGGGTTCGGTGCCGCCGCGCAGCTCGCCGCCGAGCGGCTGCCCGCCGACGCCGACCGGCTGCGCCACCTGACCGCGCTGCTGCACGGCCTGCTGATGGAGAAGATCCCCGGCGTGGAGCTCAACGGCCCGGCCGTCACCCGGCTGCCGAACACGGTGAACCTGCGTTTCGCCGGGGCGGACGCCGACGCGGTGATGACGTCGATGCCGCGGGTCGCGGTGTCGGCGGGCAGCGCCTGCAAGGGCGCGAGCACCGAGCCGTCCCACGTGCTGACGGCGATGGGCCTCGACGCGGCCGCCGCCCTGGAGAGCCTGCGCTTCAGCCTCGGCCGCCCCACCACCGAGGACGAGGTGCACGCGCTGGCCACCCACGTCGCCACCGCCGTCACCCACGTCCGCTCCCTCCGCACC
>NZ_CEVIVD010000034.1:33393-42358 GCF_982290655.1 Protofrankia sp. CiP1_Cm_nod3 | reverse complement strand
GGGTGGGGCAGGTCAGTCGACGGGCTCGGCGATCCAGGACATCAGCGGCCGCAGCTGGGCGCCGACCTGCTCGATCGGGTGCTTCTTGCCCTCCTCGACGAGCTTGGTGAACTGCGGGCGGCCCGCGTCGTCCTCGGCCACCCACTCGCGGGCGAACGAGCCGTCCCGGATCTCGCCGAGGATGCGGCGCAGCTCGTCCTTCACCGCCTGCGTGATCACCCGCGGGCCGCGGGTGACGTCGCCGTACTCGGCCGTGTCCGAGATCGAGTAGCGCATCCGGCTGATGCCGCCCTCGTACATCAGGTCGACGATCAGCTTGAGCTCGTGCAGGCACTCGAAGTAGGCGACCTCCGGCTGGTAGCCGGCCTCGACCAGCGTCTCGAAACCGGCCTGTACCAGGGCACTCGCGCCGCCGCAGAGCACAGCCTGCTCGCCGAAGAGGTCGGTCTCGGTCTCCTCGGTGAAGGTCGTGCGCAGCGCGCCGGCGCGGGTGCCGCCGATCGCCTTGGCGTAGGCGAGCGCGAGCGCGAGCGCGCCGCCCGACGCGTCCGCCTCGACCGCGACCAGCACCGGGACGCCCTTGCCCTCGGTGAAGGTCCGCCGGACCAGGTGCCCCGGGCCCTTCGGCGCGACCATGAACACGTCCACCCCGGCCGGCGGCTCGATCAGCCCGTACCGGATGTTGAACCCGTGGCCGAACGCGAGCGCCTTGCCCGGCGACAGGCTGGGCGCGATGGACTCCGCGTAGATCTTACGGTGGGCGGTGTCCGGCGCGAGCAGGATGATCACGTCCGCCTCGGCCGACGCCTCGGCCGGGGTGAGCACCCGCAGCCCCTGCTCGGCGGCCCGCGCCCGGCTGCGGCTGCCCTCGGGCAGGCCGACCCGGACGTCCACGCCGCTGTCGCGCAGGTTGAGGGCGTGGGCGTGGCCCTGACTGCCGTACCCGATGACGGCGACCTTACGGTTGGTGATGTTGTCGAGCGACGCGTCCGCGTCGTAGTAGATCTCGGCCATCGTGGGCGAATCTCCTCGATTCTTCGTCAGTGGGCCCGGCGCAACCGGGCCCACGGGATCTCCATGGCCCTCAGGCCGTCCGGTCGAGAGCACGCAGACTACGGTCGGTAATCGATCGCGGGCCTCGGCCGAGGGCGACCATGCCGGACTGGACCAGTTCCCTGATGCCGAACGGTTCGAGCATCCGGATGAGGGCGTCGAGCTTGTCGCGGGTGCCGGTGGCCTCCACGGTGACCGCGTCCGGGGCGACGTCGACCACCTTCGCGCGGAAGAGCTGGACGGTCTCGAGCACCTGCGAACGGACCGACAGGTCCGCCCGCACCTTGACCAGGACCAGCTCCCGCCGCACCGCGGCCGACGGCTCCATTTCGACGATCTTGATGACGTTGACCAGCTTGTTGAGCTGTTTCGTGACCTGCTCGAGCGGTAGCTCGTCGACGGACACGACGATCGTCATCCGGGAGACGTCGTCGTGCTCGGTCGGCCCGACCGCGAGCGACTCGATGTTGAAGCCGCGCCGGGAGAACAGCCCCGCGACCCGGGCGAGCACCCCGGGCTTGTTCTCCACCAGCACCGACAGGGTGTGCGTGCTCACGGCCTGAACCTCTTCCTACAGTTCTTCATAGTCGAAATCGGGGGCGATGTCCCGGGCGATCCTGATGTCGTCGTTGCTCGCGCCGGCGGCGACCATCGGCCACACCATCGCATCCCGGTGGACGACGAAGTCCACCACGACCGGCGCGTCGTCGATGGCCATGGCCTTGTCGATCGTGGCGTCGACCTCGTCCGGCGACTCGCAGCGCATCCCGACGCAGCCGAGCGCCTCGGCGAGGCGCACGAAGTCCGGCACCCGGCGCGTGCCCCGCGGGGCACCGGACGCGCTGCCGGCACCGGGGCCGCCGCCGGTGCCGGCGCTGGTGCCGGCACTGTCCGGCCGGGTGCCCAGGTCGGTGTTGGAGTACCGCTGGTCGTAGAACAGGGTCTGCCACTGCCGGACCATGCCGAGCGACCCGTTGTTGATGATCGCAACCTTGATCGGGATGCCTTCCAGCGCGCAGGTGGCCAGCTCCTGGTTGGTCATCTGGAAGCAGCCGTCACCGTCGATCGCCCACACCGTCGCGTCCGGCCGGCCGACCTTGGCGCCCATCGCTGCGGGCACCGCGTAGCCCATCGTGCCCAGTCCACCGGAGTTCAGCCAGGTATAGGGGTTCTCGTACGAGATGAACTGCGCGGCCCACATCTGGTGCTGGCCGACCCCGGCGACGTACAGCGCCTGCGGGCCGGCGATCCTGCCGAGCCGCTCGATGACGTACTGCGGGGCGACCGAGCCGTCCGTCGGCAGGTCGTAGCCCAGCGGGTAGGTCCGGCGCCAGCCGTCGACCTGCCGCCACCAGCCGGCGAGGTCCGCCCGCGGCTCGCCCTGCAGCGCGGCGACGAGATCGTTGATCACCTCGCGGCAGTCCCCCACGATGGGCACGTCCGCCACCCGGTTCTTGCCGATCTCGGCCGGGTCGATGTCGGCATGGATGACCGCGGCCTTCGGCGCGAAGGAGGCGAGCCGGCCCGTCACCCGGTCGTCGAAGCGGGCGCCGAGGGCGATCAGCAGGTCGGACTTCTGCAGGGCGGTCACCGCGGCGACCGACCCGTGCATCCCCGGCATGCCCAGATGCTGCGGGTGCGAGTCGGGGAACGCGCCGCGGGCCATCAGCGTCGTCACCACCGGGATGCCGGTGAGCTCGGCGAGCGTACGCAGCTCGGCGGCGGCCCGCGCCTTGAGCACCCCGCCGCCGACGTAGAGGACCGGCCGGCGGGCCGCGCTGATCATCCGGGCCGCCTCGCGGATCTGCTTGCCGTGCGGGCGGGTCACCGGCCGGTAGCCGGGCAGGCACAGCGTGGGCGGCCAGATGTCGGCGGGCAGCACCGACGTGGTCGCCTGCAGGATGTCCTTGGGCAGGTCGACGAGTACGGGCCCGGGTCGTCCGGTGGAGGCGAGGTGGAACGCCTCGGCGATCGTGCGCGGGATGTCGTCCGCGGAGGCCACCAGGAAGTTGTGCTTGGTGATCGGCAGGGTGATGCCGCAGATGTCGGCCTCCTGGAACGCGTCCGTCCCGATCGCCGCGCTCGGCACCTGGCCGGTGATCGCCACCAGGGGCACCGAGTCCATGTAGGCGTCCGCGATCGGCGTGACCAGGTTCGTCGCGCCCGGCCCGGACGTCGCGATGCACACGCCCACCCGTCCGGTGGCCTGCGCATAGCCCTCGGCGGCGTGCCCGGCACCCTGCTCGTGACGGACCAGGATGTGCCGGAGGCGCTCGGCGTCGTACAACGGGTCGTACGCCGGGAGGATCGCGCCACCGGGGATGCCGAAGACCACGTCGGCCCCGGCGGCCTCCAGCGAAAGGACCAGCGACTGCGCTCCGGTGATCTGACTGCTCATCTGATCGTCTTCCTTGACGTTCCACGGTGGTGACGGGTGGGTGGGCCGGGCACAAAAAAACCCCTCGTGCCGAAGGCACTGAGGGGCGGCGCACGCAGTCCTAAGATCGGCTACGCGCGCTCCACAAGTACAGGAATCGCAGGTGCGAGGATGCCACTGAGCATGGCTCTAACCATGCCCCGACATCCCCGCCCCCGTCAAGCTCATCAACACCCTCGTCACCCAACACCGCGCCCACCGCGACGGTGCCAGGTACCCAAGACGCCGGCAGCCCACCCACACCCCTGGCACGTCGGCACCAGCCCCAAGCCTTCAGCGTGCCGTTACCGACCTCGGACTCCCCCGTGGATCTTGCCTGATGTGAACGGCGATCCAAGAACCTCCTGACGACCAGCTCCCGCCGTCGACAGGGCCGTTCACAGCGTGGCGGGTAGGCTCACCAGACCGGTGGATCATGAGATCGAGTACGTAAGTGGCTGCCGGAGCGACCACTTACGTACTCGATCTCATGATCCGACGCTTCTGACGCCGGGAGCTTCGTGCGGCTCTGGCCGGAAATACCTACGTCACGTGGGCAGCTGACAGCGCCCCGGTGTCTCCGCTTCGTCTGGCACCGGGGTGGGCCTGAGGTGAGGTGATAGGTGTCATGTCGGCGTCAGCTCCCAGGGTGACATGCAGGTGTGGCGCTCAGGCGACGACTGGGGCCAACGGAATAAAAACGGGCGGAAAAAACATAGGCAAAGATGCTGGACAAGATATCACACAAGCAAAAAGAGTTAATTCCGTCATGACGGGATGACGGGATGACGGGATGACGGGATGACGGGATGACGGGATGACGGGAAACTTGCATGGCGAGGAGAGTTGTTCCCGCCGTCGCGGGATCGGCGTTCCCTGTCCGCGAGGGGAAACGGGTGGTTCAGGGCTGAGCCGGCGGTGGTTGTTCGAGGATGTCCGCGAGGGCGTCGGTAAGGCTGCCGTGGCGTATGCTCCACACGAGCATCGCCCGCCATGTCTCGTCTTTCGACACTGCTCTGCCGGTACGACGCCGGAGGTCGCGGACGAGATCTTCGAGTGCCTCCTCCTCGGCGAGGGTGAGGTTGACCGTGGTCTTACGTGGCCGGGCGGCCGGCGGCACGCCTGCGACCCTGCCGAATGGGACCAGGGCAGATCGGGCCCGCCGTCCAGAAAGACTCGACAGCGTTCTACCAGGAACAGGTCCGCCGCCAGGAACAGCTGTGGGGATCGAAGCGGCCGGCGACGGACTGGGCGAGCCGTCGGAAGTATCCGCGGGATCGGGCCTCATCGGCCATCGACCGGCCGTCCTCCACCGACGAGCGGGGCAGGACGTCCGTGGACGTCGAGCAGATGGCGCCAGGCAGGCATGGGAGCGCTCCGGAGGTCCGTGGAATACGCGAATTCCCGTGCTCTCGCCTGAGAGCGGGGGCACGGGGCAGGCGAAACCGAAAACAGCCTGCGCGCCCGGTGTGCGGCACAGGAGACAACGACGCGAAAGACAACGGAACGAAACAGTACATCGACAGAATGTCGCCAGACGCCGTTGTCTGCACCACCGGCCTGCCCAGCAGGCGACTACCCGGGATCGGGGTCGGCAAGCGCGCCGAGCGCAAACACGGTCACGGTACGCAGTGTGCCATGCAAAGCGTCACCATGTCGAACATATACACATAAAAGGCGACCATCGTTTCCCTGTTGTTTTCCACGTAACAGAACCTTCGCTGGCAACGTGCCAGCAACAGGAAGGCGGGCAAGCGCTCGTCAGGAACCGTCAGAAGGCTGTCGTCAGGGTGCGGTGTCAGGGTGTGGCGTCGAGGTTGGCCAGGAAGTGGGCGGCTATGGGGGCCGCGGACTGGGCGCCGAAGCCGCCGTCCTCGACGATGACCGCGAAGGCGACGTTGCCGCGGTAGCCGACGAACCAGCCGTGGGTCGGCGGCGGGCTGCCGTCCTTGTACTCGGCGGTGCCGGTCTTGCCGCGCACCTCACCGGGGAAGGCCACGCTGTTCGCCGTCCCCTCGGTGACCACCGCCCGCATGAAGTCCTGCAGCGTCGGGACCACCGCCGCCGGCAGCGGGTTGCTGCGCGGCGCCGTGCCGGTCACGAACGGCTGGTGCCAGGTGCCGCTGGCGGCCGCCGCTGCCACGCTGGCCATCTGTAGCGGGCTCGCGTTCACCTTGCCCTGTCCGATGGCGTCCGACGCCGATTCCACAGCGTCCTTCGGCGTCGGGAAAGAACCGCCGACGCTCGCTATCGGCAGTGGCTGGCTGCCGTCGAAACCATAGAGTTTCGCGGCCTGCTCCAATGCCGTGTCCGGCAACGACTGCTCCAGCCGGATGAACGCGGTGTTGCAACTGCGGGCGAACGCCTCCCGCAACGGGATAACACCGAACTGCTCGGCCTCGGCGTTATTGAAGGTGCGCCCGCCGACCGCCACGGTCTGGGTGCAGTCCAGCGGGGTGTTCGCGTCCTTCCCCGCGATCAGCGCGGCGGTCGCCGTGACAATCTTGAAGGTGGACCCCGGCGGATAATGGCCGTTGATCGCCCGGCCGTACCCGTTGAGCGGGTGGTTCACCAGGGCGAGGACACCGCCGGTGCGCACGTCGACGGCCACCAGCGCCCCGGTGGGCTTGGACGCGGCCGCCATCGCGGCCTCGCCGGCCCGCTGCACCTTCAGGTCCAGCGTGGTCTGCACGTCCTTGCCGTCGGTCATCGGGTACGACCGCAGGGTACTGACGGTCTCGTTGCGCTCGTTGCGGACGACCACCGTGCCGCCCTGCGGGGCGAGGACCGCGTCGTGGACGCGCTGCAGTCCCGACAGCGGGGCCACCTGGCCGACCAGGTTGCCGGCGAGCTCCGCGTCGCCGCTCAGCGGCTGGCCGTTGGCGTCGACCAGCTGGCCGCGTTTACCCTTGGACGTCGTGCGGTCCAGCCGCAGGCCGGGTGCTGCCAGCGCGGGGTGGATCGCGTCCGGCCGGGCCTGGACCTTCCATGCCTTCCCCTGACGGGCGAGGTGCAGCACGCCGTCATAGCCGTACGGCTCGGGGAAGCTGGCCAGGGTGAGCAACGCCGAGTAGCCGACCGTGGCGGTCGAACCCGTCCGCTCCAACGCACCCGGGACGAAACGGGCCCCGGTCACGTTCAGCCTGGTCCGGGCGTCGGCCATGGACGTCACGAGCTGGTCAACGTTGATCGTCCCCGGCACGGCCACCGCGGTCACGCCGGCCCTGCCCTGCTCCTGCGCGGCCGTGAGCGCGACGCTGGCGGCGGGCACCGCGCTGGGCCCGGCGCTGGCGGGCCCGGCGCTGGCGGGCCCGGCCGTGGCGCCGCCCGTGGCCGTGGCCGCGGCGCGGTCCGTGGTGGCGGAGGTGGCCGTGTCACCGGACGAGGCGAGGCTCTGCCAGCTGGACAGGTAGGCCTCCGCCGCGGCCCTCGCCGCCCTGTCCTGGGCGCGGCTGTCGCTACGGATCTTCCACAGGTACCCGGCGCCGGACGCGGCGAGCAGCACGATGACGACGGCGAGGGCGATGAGCAGACGGGCGCGGCCACGGCCCCGTCGTGACGTCGACGCGGTGAACCCGCCGGGAGTCAGAGGCACCTTGGCGTGCTCCTCCCCCGTTGACGACCCCAGCGGCGGCCCCGCTGATGACGGACCGGGCTCCGCCGTCATCGACGGCCGGGCTCCGGGCGTGGCACCAGCTTACGAAGGCCCAACCGGGACCCGCCTGTCGACGCGCCGTGAGCACAACGCGGGCCGTAGGTGAAAACCGTTGCTACCACACGGTTTTTCACCTACGGCCCGCGCGTCCGTAGGTGAAAAACGGCGTGATAGTGACGTTTTCCACCTACGCTTTCCGCTGGTTACTCGCCGAGGCGCTCCAGGAGGAGTTTGCGGACGGTGCCCGGGTCCGCCTGGCCCTTCATGGCCTTCATGACCGCGCCGACCAGCGGGCCGACCGCGTTCAGCTTGCCGCCGCGCACCTTGTCGGCGATGGCCGGCTGGGCGGCGATGACCTTCTCGACCGCGTCGGCGAGCGCGCCGTCGTCGGAGACGAGCTTGAGGCCACGGCCGGCCACCACCTCGTCCGGTGTCCCCTCACCGGCGAGGACGCCGGTGATGACCGTGCGGGCGAGGGCGTCGGTCAGCTCGCCGTCGGCGATCATCTCCGCGATGCGGGCGACGTCGAACGGCTCGATCGCGAGGCCGGTCGGGGGCACGCCGGCGTCGGCGGCCCGGCGCGCGAGCTCGTTCAGCCACCACTTGCGGGCCGCCTCGGCCGTCGCCCCGGCCGCGATGGTCTCCTCGACCAGGTCGAGGACGCCGGCGTTGCGCATGTTCACGATGTCGGCGGGCGTGAACCCGTGGTCGGCTGCCAGGCGCGCCCGGCGCTGCGCCGGCAGCTCCGGGATGGTCGCCCGGACGGCGTCGACGTACTCGTGGGTCAGCGCCAGCGGGGTGAGGTCCGGCTCGGGGAAGTACCGGTAGTCGGTCGCCTCCTCCTTGGAGCGGCCGGCCGACGTCGTCCCGGAGGCCTCGTCGAAGTGCCGGGTCTCCTGGACGACCTTCAGGCCCGCGTCCAGCCGGGTGGCCTGCCGGACGATCTCGTGCCGGACCGCCCGCTCCACCGAGCGCAGCGAGTTGAGGTTCTTGGTCTCCGACCGGGTGCCGTAGGGCGCGGCGGGCTCGCCGGGGGCGGTGCGCGGCCGCAGCGACACGTTGGCGTCGCAGCGCAGCGAGCCCTGCTCCATCCGGACGTCGGAGACGGTCAGCGCCCGGCAGAGCTCACGCAGCTCGTCGACGTAGGCACGGGCGACCTCGGGCGAGCGGACGTCCGGCTCGGTGACGATCTCGACCAGCGGGATGCCGGCCCGGTTGTAGTCGACCAGCGAGTGGGTGGCCCCGTGGATGCGCCCGGTGGCCCCGCCGACGTGCAGGGACTTGCCGGTGTCCTCCTCCATGTGGACGCGGGTGATGCCGACCCGGTGGATCTTCCCGTCGGCCTCCACGTCGAGCCAGCCGTTCTCGCACAGCGGCTCGTCGTACTGGCTGATCTGGAAGTTCTTCGGCATGTCCGGATAGAAGTAGTTCTTGCGCGCGAAGCGGCACCATGGCGAGATCGAGCAGTTGAGCGCCAGGCCGATCATCACGGCGAACCGGACGGCGGCCTCGTTGACCACCGGCAGCGAGCCTGGCAGGCCCAGGCAGGTCGGGCACACCTGGGCGTTGGGCTCCGCACCGAACGCGGTGGAGCACCCGCAGAACATCTTCGAGGCGGTGCCGAGCTCGACATGCGTCTCCAGCCCGATCACCGGCTCGTAGCGGGCGACGGCGTCGTCGAAGGTGGGGATGGTGGCCGCCGTGCTGGCCGAGGGTGTCAACGCACGTGCTCCTGTTCAACCGCGTCCGTCTGTACCGAGGTGGAGCCGTGATCCGCGCCGGCGGGCCACGCCTGATCGGCGGGCTGGGCCTGGCCGGCGGGCCGCGCGTCGCCGGTGGGC
>NZ_CEVIVD010000034.1:23872-33062 GCF_982290655.1 Protofrankia sp. CiP1_Cm_nod3 | reverse complement strand
GGCGGGGTCCGGCTGGCGGGGCCGGGTGTCACGCAGGTGGATCCGGGTGGCGAACACGGCCGCGCCGACGCCGAGGACACCCCACAGGATCAGGATGGGCGCCGGCGCGACGACACCGACTACAAGGGCGGCGACAGTCAGCACCCAGGCTACCGCCAGCAGCACCCGGTCCTCACGTCTGCTACGTAGCGCAACCATCATAGGCCTCCCTCTCGCCATCGTAGTCGGCCGACACACGCGCGATCATGATTCGCTCCGGGCGAGCCCGGGATCTTGTCACGACACGCCCGGTGCGGGCATACCCGACGCGAGCCCGCCCGTCACGGCGCGGCCGGCCCTGGCATGCCCGCGCCGTGGCTTCCGTCACAGGACGTGCGTGCACCGGACGTCCGTGCCGGCGGTTCGGTCACAGGGGCGGGGCGTCGTCGAGAAAGGGACGGCCGCGCCTGGCCTCCAGCGCCGCCTCCAGCGCGCCGCCGACCCGGTACAGGCGGTCGTCGGCGAACGCCGGCGCCATGATCTGGAATCCGACGGGGAGCCCGTCGGCGAGACCGACCGGCAGGCTCATCGCCGGCCCGCCGGCCAGGTTCGACGGGATCGTGCACAGGTCGGACAGGTACATCGACACCGGGTCGTCGACCTTCTCCCCCAGCCGGAACGCGACGGTGGGCGTGGTGGGCGAGACCAGCACGTCGACCCGCTCGTAGGCGGCGGCGAAGTCCTGGCTGATCAGCGTCCGGACCTTCTGGGCCTGGCCGTAGTAGGCGTCGTAGTAGCCCGACGACAGCGCGTACGTCCCCAGGATGATCCGCCGCTTCACCTCGGGGCCGAAGCCGATGCCGCGGGTGCGGCTCATGACCTCCTCGGCGCTCGCCTCGCCGTCGTCGCCGACCCGCAGGCCGAACCGCATCGCGTCGAAACGGGCCAGGTTGGACGAGCACTCGCTCGGCGCGATCAGGTAGTAGGCGGGCAGCGCGTAGGTGAAGTGCGGGCAGCTGACCTCGACGACCTCGGCGCCGAGGCCGACGAGCACCTCGAGGGTGTCGGAGAAACGCGCGCGCACCCCGATGTCGTAGCCGTCCCCGGACAGCTCGCGGACCACCCCGATGCGCACCCCGCGCAGGTCACGGCTGGCGGCGGCGGCCACCACCGGCGGCGGCGCGAGCTCCACGCTGGTGGTGTCCAGCGGGTCGTGGCCGGCGATGGCGGCGTGCAGCAGCGCGGCGTCGGTCACCGTGCGGGCCAGCGGGCCGGCCTGGTCCAGGGAGCTGGAGAAGGCGACCAGGCCGTAGCGGCTCACCCCGCCGTAGGTCGGCTTGACCCCGACCAGCCCGCACACCGCCGCCGGCTGGCGGATCGAGCCGCCGGTGTCGGTACCGAGCGCGACCGGCGTCTCGAACGCGGCCACCGCCGCCGCGCTGCCCCCGCTGCTGCCGCCGGGGATGCGGTCGGTGTCCCACGGGTTGCGGGTCGGGCCGTAGGCGGAGTTCTCCGTGGACGACCCCATCGCGAACTCGTCCATGTTGACCTTGCCGATGATGATCACACCGGCCGCGCGCAGCTTCGCCACGACGGTCGCGTCGTACGGCGGGTACCAGCCCTCCAGGATGCGGCTGCCGCAGGTCGTGGGCATCCCCCGGGCGGTGAAGACGTCCTTGAGTGCGAGCGGGACACCCGCGAGCGGGCCGAGCGTCTCCCCCAGGGCCCGGCGCCGGTCGACGTCACGGGCCGCGGCGAGGGCGCCGTCGACGTCGACGTGCAGGAAGGCGTTGATCCGGTCGTCGACCTTCGCGATCCGGTCGAGCGCGGCCTGGGTCACCTCCAGCGCGCTGAGCTCACCCGCGGCGATCGCGGCGGCGGTTCGGGCGGCGGAGAAACGGATGACGTCGGTCACGGACAGGAACCCTCACTCGTCCATATCAAGGATGCGCGGCACCCGGAAGCGGCCGTCCTGCGTGGCGGGCGCGCCGGCGAGAGCGTCGGTGCGCGGCAGGGACTGACCGGTGATGTCGGCCCGGAACACGTTCGTCAGCGGGACGGCGTGCGTCGTCGGGGGGATGTCGCCGGCGGCCACCTCCGCGACCCGGGCGACCGCACCGATGATCACATCGAGCTGGGGGGCGAGCGTGTCGAGTTCCTCCTCCGACAGCGCCAGCCGCGACAGGCGGGCGAGGTGCGCGACCTCGTCCCTGGTAATCGCCATACCGGTTACGACCCTCTGACTTCCCGATGACCTTCCGATCACCTTGTGGCTTGCTGATCGCCGTGGCCTGCTGACCCGCGGGCACGCCGGCGGCGGACGGCCGCGGAACGGAAGCCGGCCCCAGACCGGCCCGCGTACGGCCTGGCCCGCGTACGGCGCTGTGGTCATCGTACGGTCCGGCCCGCCCGATCGGCCTGTGGCGTGCCGGCCAGCGACGACATCGTGTGCCCGGGCGAGGCCTAGCCGCCGCGATCCCGCCCGTACCGACAACATCGTGCGGAGCGACAGAGCCCGTGACCTGCCAGAACCGGCGCCATCCGGTATGAGTTTCCGGATTCGCCCTGGTCACGCCCGCGACGTGGGTACCGCCGGTTGATGGCGTCGGATCCGGCCGTCTTCCACCACCTTGGGAGAAACCGCGCCGCATGTCTGACACGCCCTCCCCCCGGAGCATGCCTGTTGCCCGCTAGCATCGCAGACATGCCTGCGGGTAGTGCCCACCACAGGATCGCCTGGAGATGATGATCACTGCGGTTTCAGAACTGTCCAGTGCCCGTGGAGGTACCTTCTGCAATGCTTGACCGCGACGAGATCGACGCGCTGTTCCCAACTGATCTGCCCGGTCCGGAGCACTGGGAGGAGCGGTACCCGCCGAGGAACCTGCCGTCGGGCGCAATGGTCACCCGTTTCTGCCCGAGTCCGACGGGTTTCGCCCATCTCGGTGGCATCTATGTGGCGATCCTGGACAAGGACCTCGCACGGCAGTCCGGCGGTTCCTACTTCATCCGGATCGAGGACACCGATCAGGCTCGAACCGTGGAGGGCGCGACCGCCCGGTTCGACGTGGCCTTCGGCTACTTCGGCGTCAGTTCGGACGAGTCCGATCCGACCGGCGCCCACGGCCCCTACACCCAGTCGGACCGGGCGCTGATCTACCTGACCTACGTGCGCGAGTTCCTCCGTACAGGCAAGGCATACCCGTGCTTCGCCACGAAGGAGGAACTGGCCGCGTCCGCCGAGGAGCAGCGCGCGGAGAAAGTCCCTACCGGCTACTACGGCCGCTGGGCGACCTGGCGCGATGCCACCGACGAACAGGTGCGCGAACGACTGGCCGCCGGCCAGCCTTACGTCATACGGTTCCGATCGCCGGGCGCGCCGGGCAGGATCGCCTTCACCGACCTGATACGCGGTCGCCTGGAGGCGGACGCGAACCGTAACGACGTCGTCATCCTGAAAAATTCCGACAGCCCGCTGCGACTGCCCACATACCATTTCGCGCACGTCGTGGACGACCACCTGATGCGGGTCACGCACGTGATTCGGGGCGACGAGTGGCTGCCCTCGGTCCCGGTGCACCTGCAGCTGTTCGACGCGGCAGGTTTCGAGCACATTCCATACGCGCACATCGCGCCACTACTGAAAGCGGACGGTTCAGGAAAACGGAAACTGTCCAAGCGCAAGGACCCTGAAGCGTCCGTCGAGTTCTACATCAAAGCGGGCTACCCGGCGCCAAGTGTGCTCTACTACCTTCGCGGGCTGATCAACGGGCGGTTGGCGGAGATGCCGCTGGCCGAGGCGCTGACCGCCCCGCTGCGCCTGGCCGAGTGCGGCGTGTCCGGCGCGCTGGTGGATCTGGTGAAGCTGGAGGACATCGCGGCGGACTACGTCGCGACTCTGCCAAGCCGGGATGTCCTGGACGAGGTGCTGACGTGGGCGGATACCCACGACACCGAACTGGCGCAGGCTGTCCGCGCCGAGCAGGACCTCGCCGTGCGGGCGCTGGACATCGAGCGGACGGGGGTGGACAACCCGCGCAAGGACCTGCGCAAGTGGTCGGACTTCCGGCCGATCTACGGCTACTTCTTCACCGCGCTGTTCGAGCCGGTGACCGATCCCGCGGACAGCCGGTTCGGCGGCCTCGCGCCCGATGTGGTGCGGCGGCTGTGCGCGGACCTGCTGCGTGTCTACCAGGACCTGTCCGACTCGGACGGCTGGTTCGACCAGATCCGTGTGACGGCCAAGGACAACGGCTTCGCGGCAAGCGTCAAGGAGTACAAGAACGACCCCGGCTCCTACGTCGGGTCGATCCGGGAAGCGTCCCAGGTGGTCCGCGTGCTGCTCACCGGCTCCACCCGCAGCCCCGCTCTCCACCTGGTCGCGGCTGCGCTGGGCGAGACCGAGGTACGGCGGCGGATCGGCGCCGTTCTCGGCCCCGCCTGAATCGGCCACCCGCACAGGCTATGATCGCCGCGATTTTGTTGTTGTGTACGCTTTTTGGCCGCGTCAGCGTACACAACGACAAACTCGCGCCGATCTTCTCCGGTGGCCGACGTCCATCGACGCGTGCCACCGTCCGCGGGGATACGTAGGGTTACCTGACCGGCGCGCTAGAAGTGATCTTCGCGTGAGGTAACATAACGTGAGCGATAGCGCCATCCGCCACCAGCTATGACAGCCCGAAAACGCACTGATGACCAGCACCGATACCTGCACGTGACGTTGTTGTCACCAATCAAGCATGCACGGAATGTATTCTTGACTACATGTCGTATCTGCTGCGCCTCGTCCTGCCGGACCGGCCCGGCGCCCTGGGCGCCGTCGCCACCGCCCTCGGGCAGGCCGGTATCGACATCGTCAGCCTGAGCGTGGTCGAGCGCGGCGCGCGCGGTGCCGTGGACGACGTCGTCGTCGAACTGCCCCCGAACGGGCTGGCCGACACCGTGCTGACCGCGGCCTGCTCCGTGCCCGGGGTGAGCGTGGAGTCCCTGCGCCCGTACCCGGCCGGCGGCGTGGGGATCCGGCACGACCTGGACCTTGTCGAGGCGCTGACCGCCCGGCCCGACGACGCGCTCGCCGTCCTCACCGGGTTCGTCGGCGCGGTATTCCACGCCGACTGGGCGGTGCTGCTCGAACGGGTCGCGCCCGGCGACATCCGGGTCGTCGAGTCCTCCGTCGGCGCCCCCGACCTCGGTGGTGACGAGCTGACCAGCCCGAAGAAGGTGCGCCCCGAACTGCTGTCGCTGCCCCTGGACCGCGCGCGTGGCTTCGACGCGGACAGCGGCTGGTTCCCGCCGCGCTGGAGCGCGCTCGGCATGGAACTCGCGGTGGCCCCGGTGGGCACTCCCCCGGAGGGCGGCTGTGAGGTGGCGGTGCTCGTCGGACGGCCCGGTGGCCCGCGCTTCCGCGCCTCCGAGGTCCAGCGGCTGGCCCATCTCGCCGGCATAGCCGCCACGATCGTGCGCAACCGCCACACCTCACCGGCCCCCACCTGACACCGGCACCCACCCAGGGGGACCGGCACCCACCTGGCACCTGGCTCATCCCGCCGCCCCGGCCGCCAGCCCCCGAAACGCCGGCCGGACAGCCGCACACCCCGTTCCGATCAAGACAATGAGTGTGGAAACGGCTGCTACAGCGACCGTTTCCACACTCATTCTCCGAAGAGCCCTCGTTTGGCGGAGAAGGCGTGGAGGCGCCCGCCAACGGAGGCGGCCGGTGGCTAGCCGTCGGCCGGTTCCGTTGGGTCAACCGGTTCCGGTGGGTCGGTCGCCGCCGGTGGGTCGGTCGGTTCTGACGGGTCGTCCGGTTCCGGTGGGAGCGCGAGCGGGGCCGCGGCCTGCGGGCCCTGTTCCAGCAGGACGGCGAAGCCGGTCTCGTCGAGGATCGGCAGCTTCCAGGCGCGGGCCTTGTCGTACTTGCTCGCCCCCGGGTCGGCGCCGACCACCACGAAGGCCGTCTTCCTGCTCACCGAGGCGGTGACCTTGCCGCCGCGGGCCTGGACGGCCTCGGTGGCGGAGTCCCGGCTCCAGCCCGCCAGCGTCCCGGTGATCACGACGGTGACGCCGGTGAGCGGGCCGGGCCCGTCGTCCGCGCCGGCGTCGGCGAGCCGCGCCCCACCGGAACGGATCCGTTCCAGGATGTCCCGGTGGCGCGGATCGGCGAACCAGTCCACCACGGAGGCGGCGATGGTCTGGCCCACGCCGTCGACGGCGGCCAGCGTCTCGGTGGGCGCGGCGGCGATGGCGTCCACCGAACGCATCTCACGGGCCAGCGCCCGGGCCGCGCTCGGGCCCACGTGCCGGATGGACAGCCCGACCAGCAGCCGCCACAGCGGCTGCCGCCGGGCCGCGTCCACCCCGCGCAGGATCTGGTCGATCTTCTTCTTGGCGAAGCCGCGCAGCTCGGCGAACGACTCGGCGGTGAGGTGGAAGACGTCGCCGACGTCGCTCACCCGGCCGGCCGCCAGCAGGGCGGACGCCGTCTCGTAGCCGAAGCCGTCGATGTCCAGGGCGCCGCGGGAGGCGAAGTGGAACAGCGACTCGCGCAGCTGCGCCGGGCACGAGACGGTGTTCGGGCAGCGGACGTCGGCCTCGCCCTCGGGACGCACCAGCCCGGTGCCGCACTCCGGGCAGTGGGTGGGCATCACGAAGGCGCGCTCGGAGCCGTCCCGCAGGTCCACGACCGGGCCGACGATCTCCGGGATCACGTCGCCGGCCTTGCGCAGGACGACGGTGTCGCCGATCAGCACACCCTTGCGTTCCACCTGGTCGGCGTTGTGCAGGGTGGCCAGGGCGACGGTGGAGCCGGCGACCCTGACCGGCTCCAGGCGGCCGAACGGGGTGACCCGCCCGGTGCGGCCCACGTTGACCTCGATGCCGAGCAGCCTGGTGGTGACCTCCTCGGGCGGGTACTTGTAGGCCACCGCCCAGCGCGGGGACTTCGACGTGGCGCCGAGGCGGCGTTGCAGGCCGAAGGCGTCGACCTTCACCACCACGCCGTCGATCTCGTGCTCGACGTCGTGGCGGTGCTCCCCCCACCGGCGGACGAACGCCTCGACCTCGGCGACACTCGCCAGCACCTCGTGGTGCGTGGAGACGGGCAGGCCGAGCTCGGCCATCCGCTGGTACGCCTCGGACTGGGAGGTGACGTCGAAGCCGCGGTGGGCGCCGAGCCCATGCATGATCATGGACAGTGGGCGGGTGGCGGTGACCCGCGGGTCCTTCTGCCGCAGGGAGCCGGCGGCGGCGTTGCGCGGGTTGGCGAACGGTTTGTCGCCGGCGGCGACCAGCGTGGCGTTGAGCTCGGCGAAGGCCGCCGTCGGGAAGAAGACCTCGCCGCGGACCTCCAGCAGCCCGGGCACGCTCCCGCCGCGCAGCCGGCCCGGCACCGCCGCGAGGGTCCGGATGTTTGGGGTGACGTCCTCCCCGGTCCGCCCGTCGCCGCGGGTGGCCGCGCGCACCAGGTAGCCGTCCTCGTAGACCAGGTCGACCGCGAGACCGTCGATCTTCAGCTCGCACAGCCAGGCGTCCACCTCGGCCTCCCGGGTGACGCGGGCGGCCCACGCCTCGAACTCCACCTCCGTGAAGACGTTGTCCAGCGAGAGCAGCCGCTCCAGATGCTCCACCGGGGTGAACAGGGTCGAGATGGCGCCGGCGACCTTCTGGGTAGGTGAGTCCGGCGTGCGCAGCCCCGGGCAACGGGTCTCGATCTCCGTCAGCTCGGCCATGAGCCGGTCGTACTCGGCGTCGGAGACGGTCGGGGAGTCCAGAACGTAGTACCGGAAGGCGTGTTCGCCCAACTCCCGGGCCAGCTCCGCCGCCCGCGCCCGCGTCCGCGCCGGGATCTCGTCGACCGCGACGCCCGGCGCCGACAGCTCGGCGTCGCCGCCGGCGGGGAGCTCACCGTCGGGCCGGGGCTCGGGCCCGCTCCCCGGCGTCACGCTCCGGGAAGCGTCCGGGGAGCCGCCCGCGTCCGGGGGAGCATCCACCGTTGCCTCGGCCGCCGGCGCGCCGGCCACGCCCGGGGGGGCCTCCGGACTCGAGATGTCGAGCGGGCTCATACCGAGCCGTCCGCCAGCGCCCGGCCCGCCTTGCGGCAGCGCCGCAGCGCCGCCCTGGCATAGGCGGGTGTCGCACCCGCGAGACCACAGGTGGGAGTCACCACGACCACCTCCCGAAGCTGCTCCGGGGCGAACCCCAGCCGCCGCCACATCGACCGGACGGGCTCGACAGTACGACGGGCGTCCGACAGGTCCGACACGTCCGACAGGTCCGCGCCCCGCGCCGGCACCACCCCGAGCATCAGCGCGACCCCGGCCTCGACCGCCTCGCCGACGGCGTCGTCGTCGGCGGGCGTCAGCAGGGTCGCGTCCACGCTGGCGAAGGCGGCCTTCGCCTGCCGCAGCAGTCCCAGCGGCGGCGCGGACGCGCAGCAGTGCACCCCGGTGGGCACCCCGGTGGCGGCCAGCAGCGTCCGCAGCCGGTCGACGACGACGCCCTCCTCCACCGCGGGGAGCACCCCGAAACCGCTGGGTGTGCGGACCTCACCGGCGAGCACCGCCGGCAGGCAGGGCTCGTCGACCTGCACGATCAGGCGGGCGCCGGGCACGGCCAGGGCGATGCCGGCGAGGTGGGCGGCGAGTCCCTGGGCCAGGGCCTCGGCGATGTCCCGGCTGGCGCCGGCGTCCTTGAGGGCCTTGTGCCCGCGGGGCAGCTCGACGGTGGCGGCGAGCGTCCACGGGCCGGCGACGGCGACCTTCAGCGGCCCGGTGTAGCCGGCGGCGACCTCACCCAGCGCGTCGAGATCGCGGGCGAGCAGGTCCCGGGTGCGGCGCAGGTCCATTCCGGGACGCGGTACCAGCCGCCACCCGGACGGTTGCAGGTCGACCGGCATGTCCGCGAGCAGACCCGCCGAACGGCCGATCATGTCGGCGCCGGGGCCGCGGGCCGGCAGCTCGGGCAGGTGCGGCAGGTCGGGCAGCTCGTCGAAGACCAGCCGGCACGCCTCGACCGGGTCGGTCCCCGGCAGCGACCCGACGCCGGTCGCCGCCCCCGGCTCCCACAGGCGGCCGGCGGCGGGCGCCGTCGCGGGCACAGCGGCGGGCGCGCCGGGGGGCACGGCGGTGGATGCGTCGGCGGGTGCGATGTCAGGCATGGTGGTGAATGGTGTCACGGGCTCATCACCGTCATCGGAATCGCCGTCCGTGGG
>NZ_CEVIVD010000034.1:0-23847 GCF_982290655.1 Protofrankia sp. CiP1_Cm_nod3 | reverse complement strand
AAAGCAGGTGCCGAAGCAGGTGCCAAGGAGCAGGTGCCAAGGAGCGGGCAGAGGAGCGGGGAAAGGCCGGCCGGGGCCCCGCGGTACCCGCGCCCCGCGGTACCCGGGCCTCCCGTCAGCGCCCGAGCCGGAGGACATGGCCGCCGCCGAGGACACGGTCTCCGTCGTAGAGGACGACGGCCTGGCCGGGGGCGGTGCCGCGCAGCGGCTCGTCCAGGGCCACGCGCAGCTCGTCGCCGACGCCCTCGGCGGTGGCGGGCACCGCCTGCCCGTGCGCCCGGACCTGCGCCGCGCAGACCACCGGCCCCTCGTACGGCCAGACCGCCCGGTCGGCCACCAGGTGGGAGACGTCGAGCGCCTCGGCCGGGCCGACCGTCACCGTCCGGGTCACCGGGGAGACGTCCAGGACGTAGCGGGGCCTGCCGTCGGGCGCGGGCCGGCCCAGGCGCAGGCCGCGGCGCTGGCCGATCGTGAACGCGAAGGCCCCCTCGTGCTCCCCCAGTGTCTCGCCGGTGGCGGCGTCCACCACCGGCCCGGGCTGGGAGCCGAGCCGGTCGCGCAGCCAGCGGCCGGTGTCGCCGTCGGCGATGAAGCAGATGTCGTGGCTGTCGGGCTTGTCCGCGACCGCGAGGCCACGGCGGGCCGCCTCGGCGCGGACCTCGGTCTTCGTCGTGTCCCCCAGCGGGAAGATCGCGTGGGCGAGCTGGTCGGGGCGCAGCGTCCCCAGCACGTAGGACTGGTCCTTGCCCGGGTCGACCGAGCGGCGCAGCACCGCCCCGGAAAGCCGCGCGTGATGGCCGGTGACCACCGCGTCGAAGCCCAGGGCCAGCGCCCGCTCCAGCACCGCCGCGAACTTGATCCGCTCGTTGCAGCGCACGCACGGGTTGGGCGTCCGGCCGGCCTCGTAGGCGGCGACGAACTCGTCGATGACGTCGTGCTCGAAGCGGTCGGCGAGATCCCACACGTAGAAGGGGATGCCGATGATGTCGGCGGCGCGGCGGGCGTCCCGGGCGTCCTCGATCGTGCAGCAGCCGCGGGCGCCGGTGCGGTGCGACTCGGGCGACTTCGCCAGGGCCAGGTGCACGCCTGTCACGTCATGGCCGGCGTCCGCCGCGCGGGCCGCCGCCACCGCCGAGTCGACACCCCCGGACATCGCCGCGAGCACACGCATCCGGCTCACCCCCCGGACAGCCCGGACAGCCCGGACAGCCCGGCGAGCGCCCCCGCCCGGCGCGCCCGGCCGACCACCGGCATGATCACACGGACCAGGGCATCGACGTCCGCCGCGGTGGACGTCCGCCCCAGCGAGAAGCGCAGCGAGCCGCGGGCGCGGGCCTCGTCGACGCCCATGGCGAGCAGCACGTGGGACGGCTGGGCCACCCCCGCGGAGCAGGCCGACCCCGTCGAGCACTCGATCCCGTGGGCGTCGAGCAGCAGCAGCAGCGAGTCGCCCTCGCAGCCAGGGAAGGTCAGATGGGCGATGCCGGGCAGACGGCCGGGACCGGAGGGCGCTCCGTTGGCCACCGCGCCCGGCACCGCGGCGAGCACCCGGGCGACCAGGTCGTCCCGCAGGGCGGCCAGCCGTACCGCCTCGACCGGCTGCTCGGCGACCGCCGCCGACGCCGCCGCCGCGAAGGCGGCCACCCCCGGGGTGTCCAGGGTGCCGGAGCGGACGTCGCGCTCCTGCCCGCCGCCGTGCGTCAGCGGCGCCAGCGTCAGGCCGCGGCGTACCAGCAGCGCGCCCATGCCGATCGGGCCGCCGAGCTTGTGCGCGCTGACCGTCAGCGCGTCCGCGCCGCTGTCCTCGAACGACACCGGGATCGACCCGACGGCCTGGACGGCGTCGGTATGGAACACGATTCCGTAACGGTGCGCGATCGCGGCGAGCTCCGCGACCGGTGAGACCGTCCCGACCTCGTTGTTCGCCCACATCACGCTGATCAGGGCGACGCTGTCGGGGTCACGCGCGATCGCCGCGGCGAGGACCTCGGGGCGCACCATCCCGGTGGCGTCCACCGGCAGCAGCTCGACCTGGGCGTCCTGCGCCTCGGCGAGCCAGATCACGGTGTCGAGGATGGCCCGGTGCTCGACCGCGCTGACGAGCACCCGGTGCCGGCGCGGCTCGGCGGCCCGGCGGGCCCAGTACAGCCCCTTGATGGCCAGGTTGTCGCTCTCGGTGCCGCCGGCGGTGAAGACCACCTCGGACGGGCGGGCGCGCAGCGCGGCGGCGAGCGCCTCACGCGATTCTTCAACCACCCTGCGTGCACGACGGCCGCTGGCGTGCAGCGACGACGCGTTCCCGCCGTCCGCGAGCGCCGCATTGTAGGCGGCCACGGCCTCCGGACGCATCGGCGTGGTCGCCGCATGGTCGAGGTAGGTCACACCACCGAGGATATCCGCGCCCGCCGGCGATACCCGCCCGACGCCCACAGTCCGCAACCCGACGCCCCAACCGCCGACGACCGGCCAACGGCGGCGGGCTGGACCGGACCATCACCCTCCGAATATCACCGCCGGCCCGCCAAGCACATCTGGCAAAGCGCGGTATCCGATCAGAGACGGTCGCACACAGTCTCAGATCATGGCTTCCACCTGTGGCTTTCTAGTGTAAGTACGTTTCATGTAATTGTGGTTACACTAGAATCCAGCCTTTGGAGGCGCCTTGGACGCCGGGATGGGTGGTGCAGGTGGAGCGGCCGGTGGACATGTTCGACCGGGAGGAGGAGTGGGCGGCGCTCGCGCGCTTCTGCGAGGACCCGACGCCGGGCGCGACGCTGGGCGTGGTCACCGGCCGCCGGCGGCAGGGGAAGTCGTTCCTGCTCGAGGCGGCGTGCGAGCAGACCGGTGGCCTGTACCACCAGGCGCTCGAAGGGACCGCTGTGGACTCGCTGCGGCTGTTCGGCGCGCGCTTCGCCGAGCACGTCGGCGCCGCGGCGCCGCTGGCGTTCGGTTCCTGGGCCGAGGCGGTCGACGCCGTGCTGGGGCTGGGCCGGCAGGCTCCGACCACCGTCGTCATCGACGAGTTCCCCTATCTGATCAAGGCTTCGCCACAGCTGCCCTCGGTGGTCCAGGCGGCGTTCGGCCCGCGCCGTCCCGAACGGACCGGCTCGCGAACACGGCTGATCCTGTGCGGATCCGCGCTCACGGTCATGGGCCGTCTGCTCGCCGGCTCGGCGCCGCTGCGCGGCCGGGCGGCGCTGGAGCTGGTCGTGCCCTCGCTGGACTTCCGGCTGGCCCGGGAGTTCTGGGGCATCGACGACCACCGGCTCGCGGCGCAGGTACACGCCGTCGTGGGCGGGACGCCGGCCTACCGGGACTTCGCTCGCGGGGACGGCCCGCGCGGCATCGACGACTTCGACGCCTGGGTGGTCAGAACGGTCCTCAACCGCAACTCGCCGCTGTTCCGCGAGGCGCGCTACCTGCTCGCGGAGGAGCCGGACCTGCGTGACCCCGGCCTGTACAGCTCGGTACTGGCGGCCGTGGCCACCGGCGCTGTCACCCGCGGCGCGATCGCGAACGCGGTCGGCCGGCCGACGGGCGACCTCGCGCACCCGCTGACCGTGCTGACCGACGCCGGCTTCCTGGTCAAGGCGGACGACCTGCTGCGCGACCGGCGTCCGGTGTGGCGGATCGCCGAGCCGCTGATCGCCTTCTACCACGCCGTCATGCGGCCGGTCTTCGGCCGGCTCGAGGCGCGTGGACAGGCGGCCAGGACCTGGCCGGGCCGGCGCGCCACGTTCGCCTCCCAGATCCTCGGGCCCGACTTCGAGGAGATCTGCCGGACCTGGGTGGCGCTGTACGCCGGCCCGGCGGCTCTCGGCACCGACGACCTCGGCGACATAGGCGACATCGGCCACGGCACCATCCACGACCGCGAACAGCGGGCGGCGATGGAGCTCGACGTCGTCGCGCTCGGCCCGGCCGACGGCGAGCGCCGCCGGCTCGTCGCCGTCGGCGAGGCCAAATGGGGCGTCGAGCTGGGCCTCGAGCATCTGAACAGGCTGCGACGCGCCCGCACGCTCATCGAACGGACGGGCAACCTGGACGTGACCGGCACCCGCCTCCTGCTGTTCTCCGCCACCGGCTTCACCGACGACCTGCGCGCCGCCGCAGCCCGCGCCCCCGACATCGTCCTCATAGACCTCCACCGCCTGTACGAAGGCGGGTGAGCCAGCAGAGGCCGCCGTTCACTCGACTGGCTCGATCCGCAGGCCGGTGATCCGGGCGAGGTTGTCGAAGTCGCGATCGGCATGCAGCAGACCCGCGTCGGCTCTGATGGCCGCCTGCGCGATGAGGCAGTCGGTGAGCACCCGGACCGTCACCCCGCTGTGCCGGGCGGATCGGTACAAGGCCGCGGCGTTCTCGTAATCGCCGGAATCATGCAGAGGAAGGATGGGTAGGGACGCGAGCAACGCCAGCAGCTCACGCTGGTGTTCGTGGGAACGGGCGCCTGCGAACACCTCAAAACGGACGATCTCCGTCGTCACCAGGTAGGCGTCCTCGTCGATCAGATCGCGTAGCCGCCGATGGACCGGTGACTTGCTCCCACGGAGCAGCTCGATCCACGCGGAAGTATCGACGAGAATCACCGGTCGTCACGGGAAACGCTGTCGAGACTCGACACGAAACCCGGGCGGAGCTCGCTCAGGTCCGCGTCCCAGCCCGTGCCTTCCAGGGCCAGGGCCCGGCGCCGGAAGTCGGCCCGGCCGACGAGATGCCGCAAGGCCAGATCGACGATTTCACGCCGGGTGTTCACTCCGAAGACGCGCATGGCCTCCTCGATCAACTCGTCGTCGACGACGATGTTGGTCCGCACATCAGCCATGGTCATCAACATACACACCTCTGTGTATGTTGCTTGTCAGCAGATCCAAGAGTGACAGTACGTGACACCATGGATCGCGACAAGTCCGATACATCCGGTCAGAAGTGATAGCTCGGTGGTCTGCTGGAGGCCGGTGGGCTGACGGGCTGGCAGGTCAGAAGTCGCCGGCGCGGCTGCGGAAGTCCCGGAGGATGTCGACGAGCGGGCCGACCTGCTCGGGTGGGAAGCCCGGGCTGGCGAACAGACGGCGGTTGAGCTCGACGGTGGCCGTGGTCGCCACCTCCCGGCCGGCCGCGGTGATCTCGGCCAGGGTGGTGCGCCGGTCCGTGGGGTGCGGGATGCGGCGGACCAGGCCCTGCGAGGACAGCCGGTCGACCGCGCTGGTCACGCTCGTCGGATGCACCTGCAGACGGTTGCCGACCTTGCTCATCGGCAGTGAGCCGGCCCGGCTGAACAGCAGCAGCACGAGCAGCTCGTAGCGGGCGAAGGTCAGCTCGAAGGGGCGCAGCACCTCGTCCGCCCGGGCCAGGATGATCTGCTGGGCGCGCATCACGGACGTGACGGCCGCCATGCCGTCAGCCGCTTCGGCCCAGCCGTGCGCTGTCCACTGCTTGCGCGCCTCCTCGATGGGGTCGAACGGCAGGGGTTTGGGAAAGGACACGGTCGGACGGCTCCTCCACGACGTGGCCGGTCGGCCGGGAACAACACGGGCCTCGTTTCCCGTGCCGCCGCGGGTCCATGGGGCCGCCGTGGGCTCTGGGAAACGTGGGCCTCCCGGACCTGTCGGAAACCTGCCACCTCCGGGGCCCCACCGGATCCGGCGGGACCCCGGACGCGAGCGAATCACGACCGCGCGGCCCTGGCCAGCCAGGGCCGCTGGGAAACTAGGCTGCTTCAGACATTACGACGGTACCGGCCACCGACTTCGAAGAAAGCGTCGCTGATCTGGCCGAGCGAGCAGTGCCGGACGGCCTCCATGAGGACGTCGAAGACGTTCTCGCCGGCCGCCGCGGCCTCGCGCAGCCGGCGCAGCGCCTCGGGGGCCTCCTCGGCGTGCCGGGCCTGGAAGTCGGCGAGGCGCTCGAGCTGCGAGACCTTCTCCTCCTCCGTGGCTCGGGCGAGCTCGATGGGGCCCTGCACGCTGTCCTCCGCGTCGGGGTCGAGGAACGTGTTCACCCCGATGATCGGCAGGCTGCCGTCGTGCTTGCGCTGCTCGTAGAGCATGGACTCGTCCTGGATACGGCCGCGCTGGTAGCCGGTCTCCATCGCGCCGAGCACACCGCCGCGCTCGGAGATCCGCTCGAACTCGGCGAGGACGGCCTCCTCCACGAGGTCGGTGAGCTCCTCGACGATGTGGGAGCCCTGGAGCGGGTTCTCGTTGCCGGTCAGCCCCCACTCCTTGTCAATGATCATCTGGATGGCCAGCGCCCGGCGGACGGAGTGCTCGGTCGGGGTGGTCACCGCCTCATCGTAGGCGTTGGTGTGCAGGCTGTTGCAGTTGTCGTAGATGGCGCACAGGGCCTGCAGTGTCGTGCGGATGTCGTTGAAGTCCATCTCCTGCGCGTGCAGGGAACGGCCGGAGGTCTGGACGTGGTACTTGAGCTTCTGCGACCGCTCGGCGGCACCGTAGCGCTCACGCAGAGCGACCGCCCAGATCCGCCGGGCTACCCGGCCGATGACACTGTACTCCGCGTCCAGACCGTTGGAGAAGAAGAACGACAGGTTCGGCGCGAAGTCGTTGATGTCCATGCCGCGGGCGAGGTACGCCTCGACGTAGGTGAAGCCGTTGGCCAGGGTGAAGGCGACCTGGCTGATCGGGTTCGCCCCGGCCTCCGCGATGTGGTAGCCGGAGATCGACACGGAGTAGAAGTTGCGGACGCTGTGGCCGATGAACCATTCCTGCACGTCGGCCATGCAGCGCAGGGCGAACTCGGTGGAGAAGATGCAGGTGTTCTGCCCCTGGTCCTCCTTGAGGATGTCGGCCTGCACGGTGCCGCGCACGGTCGACAGCGCCCTGGCCCGCACCTCGGCGGCCTCGGCCGGGGTGGGCTCGCGGCCCTCGGTGGCGGCGGACCGCTCCAGCTGCTGGTCGATGGCGACATTGAGGAACATCGCGAGGATCGCGGGAGCCGGCCCGTTGATCGTCATGGAGACGCTCGTCGTCGGCGAGCACAGGTCGAAGCCGGCGTAGAGCTCCTTCATGTCGTCCAGGGTCGCGATCGAGACCCCGGACGTGCCGATCTTGCCGTAGATGTCGGGGCGGGGCGCCGGGTCCCGGCCGTAGAGCGTGACCGAGTCGAACGCCGTGGACAGCCGGGTGGCCTCCGAGCCCCGGGAGAGGTAGTGGAACCGCCGGTTGGTGCGGAACGGGTCGCCCTCACCGGCGAACATCCGCGCCGGCGCCTCGCCGACCCGCTTGAACGGGAACACCCCGGCGGTGAACGGGAACCGGCCGGGCAGGTTCTCCGCGCGCAGGAAGCGCACGAGATCACCGTCGTCGCCGGTGCGGGGCAGCGCCACCCGGGGTATCGAGGTGCCCGACAGCGTCGTGCGGCGCAGCGGCGTGTGGATCTCCTTGCCGCGCACCGTGTAGACGAGCTCCTCGCCGGAGTACTCCGCCACCGTCGCCGGCCAGGCGTCCAGCTGCTCGCGCACGCTGGGATCCAGGCCCTTCTCGGCACCCTCGAGCAGGGCGTCGAGCCCCGCGTACCGGTCGCCGGCGGCGGCGAGCTCCTGGTGCGCGGTGCGCAGGTGCTGGCGCCGGCGGGCCGCCTCGACCTGCTCGGTGCTGTGCCGGTGGTAGGAGCGCACGGTCTCGGCGATCTCCGCCAGGTAGCGGACGCGGGACGCCGGGAGCACCCTCGTCAGCCCCGAGGACGCCTTGACCGACACCCGCGGCAGCGTACCGGCGGCCAGCGGCAGCCCCTTGGCCGCGAGCAACGAGATCAGGTGCTGGTAGAGCGCGGTGACCCCGTCGTCGTTGAACCGGGCCGCGCTCGTCCCGAACACCGGCATGTCCTCCCAGGAGGAGCCGAAGGCCTCCCGGTTGCGTACCAGCTGACGGCCGACGTCGCGGCGGGCGTCCTCGGCCCCGGGCCGCTCGAACTTGTTGATCGCCACCACGTCGGCGAAGTCCAGCATGTCGATCTTCTCAAGCTGGGACGCGGCGCCGTACTCGGGCGTCATCACGTACAGCGAGACGTCCACCAGGTCGACGATCCCGGTGTCGCCCTGGCCGATGCCCGGCGTCTCGACCACGACCAGGTCGTAGCCGGCGGCCTGGCAGGCCGCGATCACGTCGCCGATCCGTTCGGGCAGCTCGCTGCCGGCACCCCGGGTCGCCAGGGAGCGGAAGAAGATCGTGGACGGGCCGTCGCTGTCCCCGAGCACGTTCATCCGGATGCGGTCGCCGAGCAGTGCGCCGCCGGCGCGGCGGCGGGTCGGGTCCACCGCGATCACGGCGGCGCGCAGCTTGTCCTGTTGGTCGAGGCGCAGCCGGCGCAGCAGCTCGTCGGTCAGCGAGGACTTGCCGGATCCGCCCGTGCCCGTGATGCCCAGCACCGGGATTCCGGGCCGGGCCGCCTGGCGCACCTGGCGCGCGAGTTCGGGCGAGGCGCCGCCCTGCAACACGGTGATCGCCCGGGCGAGCGCGCCCTGGTCACCGGCTGCGATTGCCGGCACCGACGGCAGGTCGGCGGTCAGGTCGGTGTCGCACTCGGTGACAATGATGTTGATCATCCCTGGCAGCCCGAGCCGCTGCCCGTCCTGCGGCGAGAAGATCCGGGCGACCCCGCGGGAGTGCAGCAGGGCGATCTCGTCGGGGACGATGACACCCCCTCCCCCGCCGTACACCCGGATGTGGCCGGCGCCGCGCTCACGCAGCCGCTGGACCAGATAGCTGAAGTACTCGACGTGCCCGCCCTGGTAGGACGACAGTGCCACCGCCTGGGCGTCCTCCTGGATCGCGGCCGTGACCACCTCCTCCACACCGCGGTCGTGGCCGAGGTGGATCACTTCGACGCCCTGGGACTGCAGGATCCTGCGCATGATGTTGATCGCCGCGTCGTGGCCGTCGAACAGGGAGGCCACGGTGACGACCCGCACCGGATGCTGCGGGACGTGCAGGGGTGACTGACTGGCTACGCCCATCCTCGAAACCTCCGGACCAACGGCGGGCACACTTTCCCGTCCAATAGTTGGACGGGCAGATATTAGGATGCCCACACAATAGGCCGGGAGTCCAGACCCCGACATGATCGTTATTTTGCGAAGCCGTCCGGCCGGAGCAACAACGGAAGACGGCAAGAGGGCGTTCCAGCCAGGAAACACCCACAGAATCCACAACACCCACCGAGCGTCACCCACCGGACGCCGGGCCAGTGAGGCCGGGCCAGTATCGCCCGAAGCCGCACCCAGGGAACAGGGAACAGGATCGGACAGGGGCCCGAGCCGCCCGGACCCCTACCGCACCACCGGGCGTAGGGGCCCGTACCCGACGGGCGGTCCGCCAGGCCGTCCTCGGAACGGTTCCGGCTGGCGGCCGGCCGCCCACGCCAGGCGTACGGCGACGGCCGGACGTTCCTCGGGAGGGAGGGAACATCCGGCCGTCAGACGTCCGCGGAAGAACAGCGACCGGACGTCCGCGGACACGATGCCGCACAGCGGCGGCCCGGCTACCCCTTGCGCTTCTCGATCGCCTCGGTGAGCTGCGGGACGACGTTGAACAGGTCACCCACGATGCCGTAGTCGGCGAACTCGAAGATGGGCGCCTCCGGGTCCTTGTTGATCGCGACGATCGTCTTGGACGTCTGCATCCCGGCCCGGTGCTGGATCGCACCGGAGATGCCGACCGCGACGTAGAGCTGCGGCGACACGGTCTTGCCGGTCTGGCCGACCTGCTGCTGGTGGGGGTACCAGCCGGCGTCGGTCGCCGCCCGGGACGCGCCCACCGCGGCGCCGAGGCTGTCGGCCAGCTTCTCGACCAGCACGAAGTGCTCGGCGGCGCCGAGGCCACGGCCGCCGGAGACCACGATCTGCGCCTCGGTGAGGTCGGGACGGCCCGACTTGGCCTCGACCACCCGGTCGAGGATCTTCGCCGACTTCGCGGCGTCCGAGATCGTGATGTCGACGTTCTGCGTCACCGGGGTGGTCGGCGCGGCCTCGGGGGCGGTGGTGTTCGGCCGCACCACGAGGATCGGCGTCCCCTTGGTGACCTTCGAGGTGACGATCGTGGAGCCACCGAAGATGCCCTGGGTCGCGGTCAGGTCCGCCGCGACGGCGACCGCGTCCCAGAGCAGGCCGGACCCGGTCTTCGCGGCCGTGCGCGCGGCGGCCTCCCGCGCCTCCGCGGTGGCGGCCGTGAGGACCGCCGCGGGTGCGACGTCGGTCACCAGCTTGGCCAGCACCTCGGCCACCGGCGCCACCACATAGTCGACGACGTCGTCGGACTCGACGACGTACACCTTCGACGCCCCGTACTCCGCCAGGAAATCCTTGATCTTGGCGTACGTGCCGGGAGCGCCGAGGAAGACCGCGGACGCCTCGCCCAGTGACCGGGCGAGCGTCAGCAGCTCGGCAGTGACCTTCTTCGGCTCGCCGTCCGCGTGCTCGACGAGTACCAGAACCTCAGCCATTGGATAAGGACCCCTCAGATCAGCTTCTGCGCGACGAGGAACTCGGCGGCCTTCGTACCGCCGTCGCCCTCGTCCTTGACGATCGTCCCGGTCTGGCGGGGCGGCGCCGGCTGGGCGTCCACCACCGCCGACCCGGCGTTGGCGAGCCCGACCGTGGCGGGATCCAGGCCGGCGTCGGCGACGGACACGGTGGTCAGCGGCTTCTTCTTGGCCGCCATGATCCCCTTGAACGACGGGTAGCGCGGCTGGTTGATTTTCTCGACGACACCGACGACCGCCGGTATGGACGCTTCCACCAGAGCGTAGCCATTGTCGGCCTGGCGCTCGATACGAACGGTGCCCGCCCCCGGGTCGACGGTCACCTTGCGGGCCTGGGTGAGCTGCGGGAGCCCGAGCTGCTCGGCGAGCAGGGCCCCCAGCACACCGCCGCGGGCGTCGGAGGCCTCGGCGGCGGTGATGACGATGTCGGGCGACAGCGTGGAAATAACTTTCGCGAGCGCGGCGGACGTCTGCAGCGCGTCGGAGCCGGCCAGCTGCTCGTCGGTGATGTGCACGGCCTTGTCCGCACCCATCGACAGCGCCTTGCGGATGGTCTCGACGGCCTTCTGCGGGCCCAGGGTGACCACTGTCACCTCGCCACCATGGGCTTCCTTGATCTTCAGGGCCTCCTCGACACCGTACTCGTCCATCTCGTTTATGACGTTGTCCACACTTTTGCGATCGATCGTCCGGGTAACCGGGTCAAGCTTCTTCTCTGCCCAGGTGTCCGGCACCTGCTTGACAGTAACGACGATGTTCACCACGCCTCGAGGCCTCCGTAGCCACTTTTATCGGTCTGCTTGTTCCTGACATGGTCGCACCGGCAACGTTGTCACGCCCAATGATCGCCGGCGCGCTCCGAACCATGCCCCGTCCACGTTGCCACCGGAAGGCACCCGCGTGTGCATTCGGGCCGACTTCTGCACAGCCCCTTCCAGCACCGTGATCGGATCACTACTTTCTGTCCTGAGCCTCAAAAACACCATGCCGTCACGAAAAGTAATCATACGAGCCACGAGGGCACAATGAACAGAAAACCGGAACTGATCGGCTTCGTTCGGGATAATGACCCTGTATCGGACAAAGATGGATCCCGCCCGACACTGTTCGCACGTCTACTCGCCGAGATCTCGATCTCCGACACCCGCTTCGCCCGACAGGTCAACGAGCGCGCACGGCGACACCGCCGGATCGAGCTCGCGCTGGCACGGACCACAGTGGGCCACTGGCGCCGCGGCATGCGCCCCCGCGACCCCATGGTGGCCGAGCTCGCCGCCGCCGAGATGTCGGCGCTGGTGGGCTACCAGATCACCCCGACCGACCTCGGCTGGCGGGGTGAGACATTCCGCGGGGACGACTTCGGGCTCACCGTGGCCGAGCAGCCCGCGGGCACCCTTGGAACCATCGCCGGACTTTCAGGACGCGACATGCGCAGGCGAGATCTCTTGCAGGACGGAAGCGCGTTCGTAGCGAGCGCTTTCGCGGACTCGGTGCTGGCCAGCCTCACCGGCGTCGTCAGAACGGTCGACGACGCCGCCCCGGCCCCCGCCCCGACCGCAATGATGATCAGGGACATGACCGACACCTTCCGCAAACTCGACGCCCGCTACGGCAGCGGCGAGATCCGCGGACAGGTAGTCGCCTTCCTACACGACCGGGCCAGGACCGCGCTGGAGGCCCGGCACACCCCCGACCTCTTCGGCGCGCTGGCCGAGCTGACCCAGTTCAGCGGCTGGCTCGCCCAGGACTGCGACCGTCAGTCACTGGCACAACGCTACTATATACAGGCGCTCGGCCTCGCCGAACACGCCGGGGACGCCATGCTGGCCAGCCGGATCCTCTCCGTCATGAGCGACCAGGCCGGGTGCCTCGGGCAGCTCCGCCAGAGCCTCGCCCTGGCCAGGGCCGCCCTCGACCGCTCCCGCACCGTCGCGTCCGGCTCGGTACAGGTGATGCTGCACGACAGGCACGCCTGGGCCCTGGCCCGCAACGGCGACGAGGCCGGCTGCGGCAAGGCGCTGTCCGCCATGGACGCCGCGCTCGACCGGGCCGACGGCGGCGACGGCCCGGCGTGGTCCGCGCACTACAACGAAGCGGACATCGCCGAGTGCAAGGGCCACTGCTTCATGCTGCTCGGGCGGGCCCGGCGGGCCGAGCCCCTGCTGCTGGAGTCCCGCGCCCGGCAGCTCCCGTCCCGCACCCGCACCCGCAGCTACGCCGAGGCGGATCTCGCCCTGTCCTACCTGCGCCGGTCCGGCCCGGACGTCGAGGCCGCCCTGGACGCCGGACGCCGCGCGGTCGACCTGGCAAGCACCCTCGACTCCGTCCGGATCACCGAGAAACTGCGCGAACTCGACCGCGAACTGAGCCGACACGGCGGCATCGTCGCCGTCCGCGAGTGGCGCCAACACGCCGCCCCCCTGGTGGCCCGTCCCGACCGCCCCACCAAGGTGGCGGCGACAGCCGTCTCCGTCTGACCCGCCTCCCCCGCGCGGTCACCACCGGCCGTACGGCCAGCGCCCACCGCTTGACCGGCGCCGGCCGTACGGCCGGGCATCGCAGACGACCGCGTTCCGCGTGGCGACCGGGCCCGGTAGCGGGCCACGCGGGCGCGCGGCGGCATCCGGGCGCGTTACATCTCCATATTGTTCCTGCAATGCGTCATATACATCACACCTTTTGCTGTGCGTGGGGGGTCGTCGACACGTAGTGGTTACCAGTGCGTAAGGTCGGGTTTCATGGTCAGGCATGAGCCGGCGACGACGCCCCGCCACACCGCTGAGCCCCAGCGCACCGCTGAACCCCGCCGCGACGTCGAGGCTCGCCACGACGACGGGCCCCACCAGGGCGTCGAGGCCGACCCCACGTCCGACGATCAGAACACGCTGCTTGCCTGGGCGGTCTTCGGGGAGCGGACCGTGCCGGGGGTGTGGTTCGAGCGGTACTGGTTCAAACGGCATGAGGCGGCCTACGCCGCGTTCGCGCCCTTCACCACCGGGGCCGTGGTCGTCGAGGCGGGCTGCGGTGAGGGGTACGGCGCGGCGATGCTGGCGAGGTCGGCCTCCCGGGTCGTCGCGGTCGACGCCGACGCCGACGTCGTCGAGCACGTCCGGCGCGCCTATCCCGCCACCATCCCCGTCCGTGCCGATCTCCAGCGGCTGCCGTTCGCCGACGCCACCGCCGAGGTCATCGCGAACCTGCAGGTCATCGAGCATCTCCACGATCAGGAGGCGTTCCTGGCCGAGTGCGCCCGGGTGCTGCGCCCGGCTGGGACGCTGGTGCTGACGACCCCGAACCGGCTGACCTTCTCCCCGGGGCTCGACACCCCCGCGAATCCGTACCACACCCGGGAGCTGGCCCCGGACGAGCTCACGGCCCTCCTCGAGGAGCATTTCGTGGTCACCCGCCGGTGGGGCGTGTGGCACGCGCCACGGCTGCGGGCGTGGGAGCGCCGCAACGGCGCGATCGTGGACGCCCAGCTCGCCCGCCCCTACCCGCAGTGGTCCGCCGCGCTGGCCGAGCGGGTCCGCCGTACCGGCATCGACGACTTCGCCCTGCACCCGGACACCGCCGACACCCCGATCACCGCCAGCCTCGACCTGGCCGTGGTCGCCTACCGCCGGCCATGAGCCAGCCTGCCCGGACGCCGGCCGCGCCGGTCGGGACGTTCTGTCTGGTGCTGCACAGCCATCTGCCGTGGGTCGCGCACGCCGGCGCGTGGCCGGTCGGCGAGGAATGGCTGTACCAGGCGTGGACCGGCGCCTACCTGCCCCTGGTCGACCTGCTCGAACGCCTCGCCGACGCCGGCCACCACGACGTGCTCACCCTCGGTGTCACACCCGTGCTGGCCGCCATGCTGGACGACCCGTACTGCCTGTCCGAACTGGCCAGATGGACGGCGGACTGGCAGCTTCGGGCACAGGGCGCGCTGGTGGACGGCGTGCCCGGCGCGGGCTACGAGGGCGCGCTGGCCACCGCCGCCCGGCACGCCGTCGAGGGCCGCTGGCGGCACGGGGCGTCACCGCTGCTGCGCCGCCTGGCCGACGCCGGGGTCGTCGAACTGCTCGGCGGGCCGGCGTCCCATCCGGTGCTGCCGCTGCTGGACGAGCGGATCGTCCTGGCCCAGCTCGGCGCCGGCCTCGACGACGCGGCCCTGCGTCTCGGCACCCGGCCCGGCGGGATCTGGGCCCCGGAGTGCGCCTACCGGCCGGGGCTGGAACGCCACTACGCCGCCGCGGGCGTGACCCACTTCGTGGTGGACGGCCCGACCGTCGGCGGTGAGACCGCCGGCGCCTACGACGTCGCCGGCAGCGGGGTGCTGGCCTTCCCCCGCGACCTCGGCGTCTCCTATGAGGTGTGGTCGCCCACCGCCGGCTATCCCGGGGGCGGGTGGTACCGCGACTTCCACACCTTCGACCACGGCAGCGGCCTGCGGGTGGCCCGGGTGACCTCGGTGGACACGCCCCCCGGGCGCAAGGCGCCCTACGAGCCCGCCGCCGCCCGCCGGGCCGCCGCCGACGACGCCGCGCGCTTCGTCGGTGTGCTGCGGCGGCGGCTGACCGAGCTGGCCGAGGCCAGGGGCGGCCGCCGCGCGCTGGTCGTGTGCGCCTTCGACACCGAACTGTTCGGCCACCACTGGCACGAGGGGCCGGCGTTCCTGGAGGCGCTGCTCACGCTGCTGCCCGACGCCGGCATCCAGGTGACGACGCTGTCGCGGGCGGCCGCGGCCGGGCACGTCGAGGGCGCCCGCGACCTGCCGGCGGGCTCCTGGGGGCTCGGCAAGGACTTCCACGTCTGGGCGGACGTGACCGACCTGACCAAGCTCGCCGCCGAGGTGAACGGCCGGCTGGTCGAGGTCGTGACCGCCGCCGCCCACCCGGCCCGGCGTGACGACGTCCTCGACCAGCTGGCCCGGGAGGCGTTCCTCACCGGCGCCAGCGACTGGGCGTTCTGCGTCACCCACGACAGCGCCGCGGACTACGCCAGATCCCGGGCCTACACGCACGCGGGACGTTTCGACGCGCTGGCCGACGCCGTCCAGGCCGGCGACCGCCTCGCCGCCACCAGGCTCGCCCGCCACTACCACACCCTGGACCACCCCTTCCCAGCCCTGGACGCCCGCCAGCTCACCAGAGCCTGACCGGGCTGTGGAGCTGTAGAACGCGATGCGGACAGAAGCCCCCGCCCCTGATGATCAACCCAGCTCGACAACCATGGGCCTGAGCCGGTTACATGCCACCGCGGATCCACCGCGAGGGCTACTTGGACGAACCAGATCAACAGCCCTGGGGACGTAGAATCGGCGCATGAGCATCACGCTCGACCTGCCCGACGAGCTCGTCCGCCGCCTCACCGCCGAGGCCGAACGGCGTGGCACCCATGTCGTCGACGTCATCGCCGACCTCGCCGCCCAGCTCCCTCCGGCTGAGACCTCGGCCCGCCGCAGGCTCGCCTTCGTCGGCGTAGGCGCATCCCACTCGGGCATCACCCCTCGCATCGACGAGCTTCTGGCCGACGGCTTCGGGCGGGACTGACACCAGGGGTGCTGCTCGTCGACACCGGAGTCATCGTCGCGGCCGCGGACCGCAACGACCCCCACCACACCGCCTGCGCGCAGCTCCTCGAGCGAACAGACAGCCCGCTCGTCACCTCGCCCCTCGTGATCGCCGAAGCGGCCTATCTGATCAATCGCGAACTCGGCCCTACGGCGGAGCTTGCCCTCTACACCGCCATCATCGACGATGCCCTCACCGTCGAGACCCTCACCCATACCGACTGGACCCGCATCCGGGAACTCGCCGGTCGATACCGCGGCCTCCCACTCGGCGGCACCGATGCCAGCGTCATCGCTCTCAGCGAACGACTCGGAACAGACCAGGTAGCCACTCTCGACCACCGTCACTTCCGCGTCGTGCGCCCCGCCCACACCTCGGCTCTCACACTCCTGCCATGGAGATGCCTGCCGCTGTCACGCCGGCGGCGGGAAGTGCGCGGAAGCCGGCCGTACTGGCACCATGCGGTCGGCCGCGGTGCTGGGGTGTGGTTGGGCCCACTGTCGGATCCGCGTCCGACCCTGGTGGCCGCGGCGGCTGTCCCTACCGGCAACCTGTTGTCATGACCTCCCCGCATCCGGAGAGCGGTTCCGACCTGCCCGTGTTCCCTGGCGAACCGGAGCGGCCGGGGGCGAAGGGCCGCGCCACCGCCGTGATACCGCCACGCACCCTGACGATCTTTCTTTCCTGGGTGGTCGCCGGGACGCTCGTGATCATCACCGCGGGCCGGCTGCTCCATCTGGACGACGCGCTGAGCTGGCCGTACTCGGGGATCAACGCGTTCGCCCCGGTCGAGTACCTGCCCGCCTACATGGCGCTGGCGGCCGCCTTCGCGCTGCGGCGCAACCGGCTGCTGATCGTCTCACTGCTGGCCGTCATCGCCCATCTGGCCTTCACCGTGCCCGAGCTGTGGCCGGGGAAGCCCGAGGCCGTCCCCGCCGACGCGGCGAAGGTGCGGATCATGACGTCCAACCTGCTGTACACCAACGGCGACGCCGGGCGGCTCGGTGCCCAGATCACCCGCCTCCGGCCCGACATCGTCGTGCTGGAGGAGGTCACCCCGCTCACCCTGGACGCGGTGACGAAGTCCGGCGCGCTGGCCGGCTACGCCTACCGGGAGGCGCATCCCCGGCCGGATCCGTTCGGGGTGGCGGTGTTCTCCCGGTTCCCGCTCGTCCAGGCGGAGCTGCCGCTGGTCGGTGACCTGCCGTCGCTGCGCATGACGGTCCGGGTGGACGCCACCCGGCAGTTCCGGCTCTTCGCCGTCCACACGGTGTCACCGACGAGCCGCGAGTACGCCACCCGGTGGCGGCAGCAGCTCGACACCCTGCGGGCGGAGGCCGCCCTGGCCCGCGTCCCGGTGGTGCTCGCCGGTGACTTCAACGCCACCCGCGACCACCGGCCGTTCGCGCGCCTGCTCGACGAGCGGCTGCGGGACGCCCACGACGTGGCCCACGCCGGCTGGGCCCCGACCTGGAACGCCAACCATCTGGTGCTGCCACCGCTGCTGCGGATCGACCACGTGCTGGCGTCGCCGCGGTTCGCCGTCACCGGCTACCAGGTGGGCGACGAGATCGGCAGCGACCACCGGCCGCTCGTGGTCGACCTCGCCCTGCGCTGAGCCCCCGGCGTGCGCCAGCCCCCCGGCGTGCGGTGAAGCGTCCGGCCGGGCCGGGTCAGCCGGCGGCCGTCCAGACGGCGAGACCGGTGCCGCAGGACGCGCAGAAGTTCTCGGTCGGACGCGGCGGTGTCGCGCAGGTCAGGCAGTGCCGGCTGCCGGCCCGCACGGCGTAGATGCCCTCCAGGATCTTCCGGGGCTCGTCCTCGTGCAGCCACTCGTCGAAGTAGCGGGCACGCTCGACCGCGAGCGGGTGGGTTCCGGTGGCGCGGATCCGCAGCCGGTGCAACCAGGCGAGGGGGCTCTGCTCGACCATGTCGTCGAGCATCCGGGCCTGCTCGAGGAAGGCGTCGGGGTTCATCTGGTCCAGCCAGCGGGCCGCGCCGCCGGCGAGCTTCATCATCATCCGGACACACGGGCCGGGATCCTGGACGGCGAGCATGGCCGCCCGGTCGGCGGTCAGCTCCGCCTTGCGGGCCCAGGCCGCCAGGCCCGCGCCCAGCCCGAAGGATGCGGCGTTGCCGATGACGGCGCCCGCCCCGCGGGCCACCCCCGCGCCCATGGCGCCGCCGACGATGCGGGCCATCGTCCCGTAGAGGATGTGGCCGCACTTGACGTGGCCGAGCTCGTGCGCGATCACGGCCAGCAGCTCGTCGGTGTCCATGATGTCGAGCAGGTCGGTGAACAGCACCACGTAGGGGCGGGTGTGCCCGGCGGTGTAGGCGTCGACCGGGCCGCGCCGGACGTAGAGCTCGGGCTCCGGGACGTCCAGGATCGCGCACGCCTCGCGCAGGATCGCGTAGATCTCCGGGAGCTGGTTCGGCCCCACTTTCACGCTGGACGCCGTGTGCTCCACGTAGTGGCCGCGCTCCACGCCCCATTCGATGTATTTCGCCACCGCCCGGTCGAACCCGGGAATCCGCTGCAGCGTACGGGTGGCCCGCCGGTCGAGAGGATGCCGAAAGGCGTCGGGGTCGAGCCCCGGCAACCGGACACGCCCGCTTTTTTCTGGCCGGTCGGCAACCTGTCGGATCGTTTTGGTGAAATCCACCGGCAGCTTCCGGATGTTTACGATGTCGTCGGCTTCGGCCATCCTCAACCTCTCGGGACACCCGCTCGGGCTGCTGTTGTCGGCCACTTTGTCGACCGCCATGTCGACCGCCATGCCGGCTGATCGTCATATTGTCGATCGAAGCGGGACGTCAGACGACATAATAGAGCCCGCCGGAAGGCCGCGAAAGCCCCGCCCCCGGTGGTGACGAAGTCGACTTCCCGACATGATGTCGGCCGTCCTGTCGATCATTATGCCGATCGCCGGATCCGCCACCGGGCCGGCCGCCGGTCCGACGGTCACCAGGGCGGGTCACCCCTGACGGGGACGACCGGCCTCGGCGCGGGCCGCGACGACCTCGGCGGCGGCCGCGGCCGTCTTGCGGGCGATGTCGGCCAGGGCCGCCCGCTTCGCCTCGGCCGCCTGATAGTCCGCCATCCGGTTACGCACGACGCGGACGGGGACACCCACCGCGACCGACATCGGCGCGATGTCGGCGTTCACCACGGCGCCCGCGGCGACCACCGACCCCGAACCGACACGGCTCCCGCGCAGCACGGTGACCTTGGTGCCGATCCACACGTCCGCGCCGATCCGCACCGGGGACTTCACGATGCCCTGGTCCTTGATGGGCACGTGAATGTCGTCGAACACGTGGTCGAAATCTATGATGTACACATCGTCCGCGATCATTGATTTTGCGCCGATTTCGACGTCGAGATAACAGTTGATGGTGCCGTTCCGGCCGAGGACGCATTTGTCGCCGATACGCAGGTTCCCCTCGTGGCAACGGATCCGGCTGTTGTCGCCGAGGTGCACCCAGCGGCCCAGCACGATCCGCCCGTAACCGGGGCGCCCCTCGACGGCCACGTTCTTCCCGAGAAAAACGAAACCCTCCGTCACCACCTGCGGATATCGCAGCCGAAACAGCGCGAACCGCCAGTACCGGCGCAGGTAGAAAGGCGTCCAGGCCCGGTGGCGGGCGATCCAGCGCACCGTGGAGAACGTCAGGAAACGCCCCTGCCGGGGATCCCCGTACCGGCGGCGGCCGAGTATTCTCACAGACGCCCGTCCGGTGCCCGGACACCGGTGACGAGAGCATTGTAGAAAAGGCCCGCGGGCACCACCCGGGAAGCGTACCGGGCGTCGAAGGCGGCAAGGCGCTGCCAGGTCCGGTAGACGCGCATCCGGTAGCCGAAGCCGAGCTTCGGCTCGGCGACGGCGCACTCGAAGGTGCGCACCGGCCAGCCGAACCAGGCCGCGGTGAGCTCCTCCGTGCGCACCTTCACCTCGGCCGCGCCGGCCCGGCGCGCCATCGCGGCCAGCTCCGCCGGGACGAAGGTGTGCAGGTCCACCACGGACTCCAGGGCGTGCGCGGCGGAGCTGGCCGCGAGCTCCCCGGCCGGCCGGGCCCAGCCGCGCAGCATCGGCAGCCTGGTCGCCCGGGTGGTCGCCCACCAGGTCGCCCGCGACAGCCGGCGGGCCACCACGTCGCCGTAGCGGGTCGGCTCCCCCGCGAACACGAACCGCCCACCCGGCCGCAGCACCCGCAGCACCTCCCGCAGCGCCCGCTCGACGTCCGGGATGTGGTGCAGGACGGCGTGCCCCACCACCAGGTCGAAACTCGCGTCCGGGTACGGGACGGACTCGGCGTCGGCGACCCGGCCCGCCACCGTCAGGCCCAGGCTCGCGGCGTTGCGGGTGGCGGTGGCGACCATCCCGGGGCTGATGTCGCTGACGTGCGCCCCGTCGCGGGCGACCACCCCGGCCTGCACCAGGTTGAGCAGGAAGAACCCGGTGCCCGCGCCGATCTCCAGGGCGTTCGGGTAGGGCCAGCCGGCCCTACCCGCGATGGTGACGAACCTGTCCCGGGCGTAGTCGATACAGCGGTCGTCGAACGAGATCGACCACTTGGCGTCGTAGGAGCCGGCCTCGGCGTCGTGGTAGATGATGTTCGCCTGTTTGGGGTCGCTCCACGCCGCCTGGATCTCGGACGCCGACGGCCCGGCCGCCCGGCCCGCCCCAGCCGCCCCAGGCGCCTGGTCCGTCCCACCCGCCTGGTCCGCCCGGGCCACGTCCTTGGCGTCGTCCTTGGCGTCGTCCATGGTGTTCAGCGGCCGACGAAGTCAGCCTTGCCGGGACCGCGCTCGACGAAGGCGTCCATGCCGATGCGCCTGTCCTGCGTGCCGAACAGGCCGGCGAACAGCGCCGTCTCCAGCCGCAGCCCCTCGGACAGCCCGCCGTCCAGGCCGTCGTCGATCGCCCGCTTGGCCGCCCGCAGCGCGACCGCCGGCCCGTCGACGAACCGGGCGACGAGGGAGCGCGCCTCGGTGTAGACGTCGTCGGGGGCGACCACCCGGTCGGCGAGGCCGATCTCCTTGGCCTCGGTGGCCCGGACCTGCCGGCCGGTGAAGATCAGATCCTTGGCCTTCGCCACCCCGACCAGGCGCGGCAGCCGCTGCGTCCCGCCCGCGCCCGGGATGATGCCGAGCAGGATCTCGGGCTGCCCCGCCTTGACGTTGTCCCCGAAGACCCGGAAGTCGGCGGTCAGGGCGAGCTCCAGGCCGCCGCCGAGGGCGTAGCCGGTCACCGCGGCCACCACCGGCTTCGGGATCCGGGCCACCGCCTCAAACGTGGTGGTCAGGTCAGTCACCCACGTCAGGATCTCCGCGGGGTCCAGCGGAGCCATCTCCTTGACGTCGGCCCCGGCCGCGAACACCTTCGGGCCGCCGTAGATGATGACCGCCCGCACGTCCGCCCGTCTGGTCGCCTCGTCGGCCGCCGCGCGCAGCCCGGCGGTGACCTCGCTGTTGATGACGTTCATCGGGGGCCGATCCAGCCTGATCGTGCCAATACCGCCGTCGACGTCGAACCCCACGACCGCCACCGACCGACCTCCTCGATCATTCCCGGCTCCCGGCGGCGTACGGCACGTCCGTCGCCCCGCCGTTGGCCGACCGTCATCCGCTGATACCCGTGCCGGGCCCGTGACGTCCCGACGGCGCCCCTGATTCAGGCAGCCTAAGCCCTGGCGACTCGATCTTCACGGATACGCGGCGATTACGTTCCCGACACCTTTTGGCGGCGGCGGCGCGTCCGGTGGCCATGACGGCCCGGCCCCCGTCATCGGATGATGATCCGATCCTGCCGGACCGGGCGGTGTCGCTCCTGCTCCGGATGATCCAGCCATGCCGCCCCAGCCTCGCTGGCCCGGCGCCCGCGGCCGGCGGCCCGGCCCCGGCGTCCGCGGTGCCGTTCACTCACAGTCGCCGCCCGTCGGCGGGAGTAACCGGACGGCAGTCACCGGAATCGGGCGCCGGTAACATGCCACGGCTACCGTCACGGAGGTGACGCCACGGTTCCACGTTCGTGACAACATCGACCAGTCCGGCGCCGATCAGCCCGGCGCCGACCGGCCCCGCCCTTCCCGGCCCGGCGTGCCCCGGCCCGGCACAGCCCGGCCCGGGCCCGTGCTGCCCGGGTCCCCCGAGCCGCTGGGGGTCCACTGGGACGGCCGGGGCGTCAACGTCGCGGTGGCGGCCCCGAGCGCGGACGCGGTCGAGATCTGCCTGTTCGACGCCCGGGGCCGGGAGAGCCGCCACCGGCTGCCCGAACGGAACGGCGGGATCTGGTACGGCTACCTGCCCGGAGCCGGACCGGGCCAGCGTTACGGGCTGCGGGCGCACGGGCCCTACGCCCCCGAACGCGGCCTGCGCCACAATCCGGCCAAACTGCTCGTCGACCCCTATGCGCGGATGCTGACCGGTTCCCTCGTCCCGAACCCCGCGATCCACGGTTTCGAGGAGGCCGACCCGTACGCGGCAGGCCCCGACGGGAACGACTCCGCACCCTTCGTCCCGATGTGCGTGGTGGTCGACGGCCGCCGCCGCCCGACCGGGAAGCGCCCGGCCATCCCCTGGCCCGAGACGGTCATCTACGAACTGCACGTGAAGGGGTTCACCCGGACGCATCCGGACGTCCCGCCGGCGCGGCGCGGCACCTACGCGGGCCTGGCCCACCCGGCGGTCATCGACCATCTGCGCGCGCTCGGCGTCACCGCGGTGGAGCTGCTCCCCGTCCACGCGCACGTCCCGGAGCCGGCGCTGTCCCAGCGCGGCCTGACCAACTACTGGGGCTACAACACCGTGGGCTTCTTCGCCCCGCACCCGGGCTACGCGGCCACGGACAACCCGGTGGCCGAGTTCCAGGAGATGGCGGGCGCGTTACACGCGGCCGGGATAGAGGTCATCCTCGACGTGGTGTTCAACCACACCGCCGAGGGCGACGAGCACGGCCCCACCCTGTCGCTGCGCGGCCTGGACAACGCGACCTACTACCGGGTGGACCCGGGCGACCCGCGCCGCTACCGGGACGTCACCGGCTGCGGCAACACGGTGAACACCGCATCCCCGCACGTGGTGAAGATGATCACGGACTCGCTGCGCTACTGGGTCACCGAGATGGGCGTGGACGGGTTCCGCTTCGACCTGGCGACGGCGCTCGCGCGCAGCCCCGACGGCTTCGACCCGGCGGCGCCGCTGCTGACCGCCATCCACGCCGACCCGCTGCTGTCCACCGTCAAGCTCATCGCCGAGCCCTGGGACGTCGGCTGGGGCGGCTACCAGGTGGGCGCGTTCCCGGCGCCATGGGCGGAGTGGAACGGCCGCTACCGGGACACCGTGCGCGCGGCATGGACCCGCGGCGCCTCCACCGTCGCCGACCTGGGCTACCGGATCACCGGCTCCAGCGATCTTTACTACCATTCGGGACGCCGGCCGTGGGCGTCGGTGAACTTCGTCACCGCGCACGACGGCTTCACCCTCGCCGACCTCGTCTCCTACGACCACAAGCACAACGAGGCCAACGGCGAGGACAACCGCGACGGCGACGACCACGGCAACTCGGCGAACTTCGGGGCGGAGGGCCCCAGCGACGACCCGGCCGTGCTGGCCTGCCGGCGGCTGGTCCGCCGCTCGCTGCTGGCGACCCTGCTGCTGTCGGCGGGGGTACCGATGCTGCTCGCCGGGGACGAGTCCGGCCGTTCCCAGGGCGGCAACAACAACGCCTACTGCCAGGACAACGCCATCTCGTGGCTGCGCTGGCCCACCCGCACCGCCCCCGCGCCGGAC
>NZ_CEVIVD010000033.1:26768-42552 GCF_982290655.1 Protofrankia sp. CiP1_Cm_nod3 | reverse complement strand
TTAAGAAGCCGTTCTACTTCCAAAGCGGAATCTAGTGCTTCGTTGAATCTACCCACCTTTACCAGACGGACAGCTTTATTAGTCAATAGCAAAATCTGATCGAATACTCCAATCCGACTCGGCTCACTCACTCAAATCTCCTACATGTATACTGTCACCTTGTTCATTGGGAGAGCGAAAGCGGGTTTCGAGAATTCGGCGCTGAAACTCAATAAGTACGGTTCGATCAATATATTCGCGTACCTCGTAGAGTTCCTTTATGTCCCGCGCCCAGGAGCCATTGAGTAGACCACCTTGGCCAGTGAGATTTGGGTTCTGCGGCCACGGTTCCGACGACACCGTCGGTAACCCACTCGGAAACGACACCGGCCCTGTGATAGCTCGCAGCATCGGTGGGAACGGCGGCGCTGACACCGGCTTGCCCCGCTCGCCCGACACCGCCAGTCCAGCCGCCCGCAGCAACTCCGCTCGCGCCGCCGCCTCGCCGACCCCGAACAGGTCGATCGAGACAATCTGGTTCAATAACTCCGGACGATCACAATCGGTTACCCGAACCGCCAGTAGCTTGCGGGCCTGCCCGGCCGGATCTGCCGCCCACGCTGCCTGCCACTCCGCCGCCCCGTACACCGACCGGGCATAGTCCGCCGACAGCACCGCGATCGTCCGCGCTGCCCGCATCACACCCTCCTGCATCCCCGACACCCAGTTCGACCCCGGCGCGAAATCCCACGCCTGGATTAACACCCGGTAACCCGCATCTTCCAACGTCCAAGCGATCCACTCCGCCCACGCCCGATCCGTCTGGGTGTACGACACGAAGAAGTGCGGATTGCCCCCCGTGTCACCCCCGTCGACCACCCGTCAAGCATGCCATCACCGCCCAACGCGCCAGGAAGTGGCCGACGGGCGCCGGCCATGCCGTTCGTATGTCCGTGGCATCGGTGACAATCGGGTCAGAACGGGGAGCTACGGCGGGTATCGAACCGCCGCGAAGTGGGCCGGAACATGCGAACCCAGGTCGGCAACGGTCACTCACAGGTTTCCCAAGCTCGTAATGTTGATCTCAGCGACACGTGGGGATCTGTCCAGGTGTACCCACTGCTGTACCCAAGCCGGCGGACGTTGGCGGACGAGTACGAACACCGGTGGACGGCGAGCGCAGGTCACGCCGACACGGTGGACGCCCACGGACATCGGCGGACGGTCCGCTTGCTACTCTTAATCTGCGGGTTCGGGGTTCAAGTCCCTGGCGGCGCACCCGTTCTGACCAGCGATTCCGTCATCTGGAGAGGAACCGCTGATCTGCTTCGGGTAGCTGCGCGAGCCTGCTGGCCGGCAGCGATGATGCGGATCCATCGAGTCGTTGGGCACATCCCTAGCCGAGGACGACTCTGCGATCACCGAAGTCGGCGACGATCTCGATCTTTCCGCCAAGAGCTTCCACGTAGGCCCTGATCGTGGACAGTCCTGCGCGGTCGAGCGCACCGCGTTCAAGCTCGGAGACCGACGGCTGCTTGACGTGCATGCGCTCGGCCAGCTCCACTTGAGTCAGGCCCTGCTCCTCGCGGATCTCTCGGAGTCTGAAGGCGCGCACCTCGGCGTCCATACGAGCACGATGCTCCGCGACTCTGTCTTCCCTAGGAGGCCGCTTGGCTCGTGTCTGGTTCCATGTACTTGTCATCGTGTGTGCCTCCTCCCGATCAGCTTCCATGTTCACTACGCAACCACTCGTCGTACCGATCATCGGCGATCTTGATATTTCGGGTGTACCAGCCACTCCAGTCACCGGACTTGTCACCGCCGACGAGCAGTACTGCCCGTCGTTGTGGATCGAACACGAACAGGATGCGTACCTCTCCCGAGCCGGATGATCCCGGGCGTAGCTCTTTCATGTTGTGGTGTCGGGATCTCTTGATGAGGTCGACCAGAGGCCGGCCTAAAGCCGGGCCGTCGTCTGCGAGCTTGTCGATCGCGGCGGCGACCAGGTCGTAGCTACTGTCGTCGAGGCTCAACAGCCACGTCTCGACCTCGTCGAGTAGCCGGACATCCAGCGCACCTCCTAACTATAGGCTCTTGCCTGTATAGGGCAAGGCCTATGAGGTTGGCGACGTCATGTACCCGGTCGTGTACCCGAGCCGGCGCACGTCGACGGACGAGCACGAACACCGGTGGACGGCGAGCGCAGGCCACGCCGACACCACGGACATCTACGGATATCGATGGACGAACCGCTCTTTCCTCTTAATCTGCGGGTTCGGGGTTCAAGTCCCTGGCGGCGCACCCGCCGGCTTGCCATGCTCGCCGATCTTTGATCGGCTTCGCCGAGGGACGTGATGTCTACCCGGGGGACGACCCCCGGACCCCAGGTTTCGCGCTCTGCGCGACTATCATCCACGCGGTATCTCACGAGGGCGCGCAACGTGGGTGCGAATTCCTGCCAGGGGCGCACCGTGTGCCGGGTGAGGCGGCCTGTGTCATCCAGCGGGGAGGGCTACATGGACGAGTCCGAGCTGCCGGCGGCGCTCCGTGATGTCGAACTTGTTGATCCACCTGCCTGGCTCGACACAGTGCTCGTGGAGGCAGCGGGACGCTTGCGGTCGTTCGCGTCGATCGAGGAGTTCGACGCCTACGCCCGGCAGGTCACTGCCGATGACGGAGAGACACTACGTCGCACCGGCATGACAGGTACCACGGGCAGGCCCGACCCTCGGCCGGCCCCTGGTCGACCGGATCAAGGGCTCACGTCGTCACAACATGAAAGAGCTACGGCCTGGCTCGGCAGGCACGAGCGAGATCCGAATCCTGTTCGCCTTCGACCCGGTCCGCCGTGCGGTGCTGCTGGTGGCCGGAGACAAGTCCGGCAACTGGCAGCACTGGTATGAGACCGCGATACCCGCGGCGGACGAACGCTACGACCTTCATCTGACCGAGATCGAGAGGAGGGACTACCGATGACAACGATGAGATGGGACGACGTCAAACACCAGGCTGAGCAGGCACGTGTCGCCGCCGGCCACCCGGTACGGACCGACGCCGACCGTGAGGCCGGGCAGCGCCGTCTCGACGACGAGATCCACGCCTACCGGCTGGCCGAGGTCCGACGCAGCCGCGCCCTGACCCAACGCGAGGTCGCTGAAACCATGAGCGTATCCGGTCCCCGCATCTCCGATGTGGAACGCGGAAAGCTGGATGTGGTGTCGGTGTCGGTCCTGCGCGCCTACGTCGAGGCTCTCGGCGGACGGTTGAAGCTCACCGCCGAGTTCGGCGACTCGAGCTACATCGTCGCCTGACATCAGCTCCGTCAACCGCCACCGAACACAGCGGCAGGAAAGCCAGCCCGGACCTGGACCGGTAGACAGCGGCGGACAGGGAGCTCTGCCGGAATGATCGTTCTGGCGGATCGACGTCACGTGGCGCTGTACGCTCGTTGCGTGGCTGAGACGAGACTGCTCACAGCGGTACTGACGCCAGACCTGGACGGTGGGTATGTCGTCCAGATTGTGGAGCTGCCGGGCGTGATCAGCCAGGGCGACACCGTGGAGGAGGCACTGGCGAACATTCGCGAAGCCGCCGAGCTCTACCTCGAAGACGCGACGCCAGCGGATCGAGCCGCACTTGACGTCCACCCTCTGACCACCGCGGTGCAGGTGCGTGTGGCTTGAGCGGCCTTCCTGTCCTGTCCGGCGCGCGACTGGTCAAGGCGCTCGAGCACGCCGGGTTCACGCAGGTCCGGAGCAGGGGAAGCCACGTTGTGATGCGCAACCTGGACAACGGGCGCGGGGTGACCGTGCCGCTCCACAGCACAATCAAGCGTGGCACGCTCGCAGCGGTTCTCCGCCAGGCGGGACTGCGTCCTGACGAACTCGACGCACTCCTGTAGCAGGCACCCAGCGCAGGCGGTACCGGGTGGCCGGCGGCGACACGTGCCTGCTTGGCCTGGCGTTTGACGTCGTCCCATCTCATCGTTGTCATCGGTAGTCCCTCCTCTCGATCCCGATCAGGTGAAGGTCGTAGCGTTCGTTCGCTGAGAAGGGGAGGGGCTCGCGGCTACGGTAGGAGCGTGACGGGGCTTCTGGGGCGCACGACGGAGAAGTGCCGTCGATCAAGGGTTGCTATGGCATCTGTTCCAAGTCTTTCAGCGATCGCGATGACAGCGGCGTCAACCGAGCCGAGAGGGAAGTCCGCGTATTTCTCGATCAGTTCAACAATCCGATCGATGTCCGTCTTTGCCAGCGGGATCAGGGTGATCTGTCCGGTACCGATAGAGCGCAGGAACGCGGCTTCGGCATGGGTACCCTTCTCCCGCTCCAGCAGGTAACAGACCTCGGTGAGCACGGGGTAGGGAACGAGTAACGGGCGGGGCGTACGTCGCATGAGCGCGACGCACCGGGCGTGATCTTTGTCGTCGGCGTCGATGGCGGCGACGAGTGGGCCGGTGTCCCAGATGATCACTCGGGTTCGCGTCCCATCTCCGCACGCAGGATCTCGCCGGAGCGGGCCGCGAGGTCGCCCTTGCCGCTGGACAGCGCGCCCACGAAGTCTGGCAGCGGCCACTCGTCGCCGCCGTCCTCGGTCGGAGTGCTCTCGCGCACGAGAGCCAGGATCGGCGCCACCTGCGATTCAGGCAGCCGGTCAATCAATCTATGCAGCTCGTCCCGCAAGATGCTCACAGATCACAGGATACGGCCGCGGGCAGCGGCCGACTCGCCAGATCCACTGGCGTACGACCTTGTGGCCCTGTCAGGGTGGGCATCTCCTGTCTCATCCCATCTTGCGATCTTGGTGGGTAGAACGATCTGGGCGAGCGTGCTCCTGCCGACCTGCCGACCTGCCGCGCGCCGCCGACGACCACCCGGATGTCTCCAAGCGCCGCCGACACAAGGTCCGTGGCATGCCTCGGGAAGAGGTCAGGACTCGGCTGCCCGACTGCCATCCCGCCCTCCTCCGGCCGGCCCAAACACATGCCCGCGGTCAGTTTGAAGCCATGGTCACGGTCGTTCCGCGAGCATGATCGCGGTCGTTCCGCGGGCATGGCCGTGACCGGTCTGACGTCCCGGCGTTTCCGGAGCGGCCCTGCCACGGCGGAGCCGGGTGGGGCTCGGAGGGGCTTGCGTGGTTCCGGCGAGGTGAGGGGCCGTGTATGGCGGGCATCAGGCTGTTTTTCTGGCGCTCGGCGCCACTGTCACCGACAGGAGAAGGGCGAGCGTGAGCACCATCCAGGCCGCGAGATAGCTGAAGGCGAGGGTGGGCGAGGCGAGGGTGTACAGGAGGCCGGCGACGACGTTCGCGGCGAGGTTCCCGACCGCTTGGACGGTGGCGAGCAGCCCGAACGCCGATCCTCGGATCTCGTCGGGCGCGAGGGCCGCGACGGCCGCGTGTTCGGCGGTCTCCGCGCAGCCGATCCCGATTCCGGCGAGCACGAAGGCCACGCCGAGCAGCCAGATCACCGGTCCGGCGACCGCGAACAGCAGGTAGGAGACCAGGAACGTCGCTACTCCGACGGCGGTGACCAGGAGCGGGCCGTGACGGCCGATCCGGTCGGACAGCCCGCCCGCGGGAAAGGACGCGGCCGTTGCGGCGATGTTGTAGGCGATGTACAGCGCGATCCCGATCCGGGTGGCCGCGTCCGTGCCGTGGCCGGCGGCCAGGAGATCGGTGGCGCGCAGGATCAGCAGGGTGCCCGCCACGTTGCCGACCTCGAAGGCGGTGAACCCCGCCAGCACTCGGCCGAGCTGCCCGCGCAGCACCGGCCGGATCTGGAACCGCAACCGGCGCCGCTCGGTGGCCCGTGGCAGCTTTGCCTGCCGGATCGCGTAGACGATCGCGAGCGCCGCCAGCAGACCGGGAACGAGCGAGATCAGCATGGCGGTGCGCACGCTGACCAGCGACACCAGGCCGAGCGCCAGCAAGGGGCCGATGATCGCGCCGAGGTTGTCCATGGTCCGTTCAAACCCGTAGGCTCGGCCGTAGGCGACGGCGGGCACCACGTCGGCGAGCAGCGCGTTGCGGGCCGGTACCCGCAGTCCGCGGGCCGCCCAGGCGCCAGCCCGCAACATCCCCGCCTGGGCTACGGAGGTGGTCGCCCCGATCAGTGCGGAGAACACCGCCGTGGTGGTGTAGCCGCCGACCGCGACCGCGCGCCGCCGGCCGGGATCGTCCGCCAGCGCGCCGCCGACGAACCTGCCCGCCCCGGCCAGCCCTTCCGACACTCCTTCGATCGCGCCCAGTGCCGCGGCCGGCGCGCCCAGGGTCGTGGTGACAAAGCTCGCCATCAGCGAGGTCGGCACCTCATGCCCGACATCGGCGAGGAAGCTCGCCGTCCCAATCCCTCCGACACCTGGTGTCAGCCACGGCCGCCGCCCCGAGGCGATAGATGTCTCGGCAGGGGTTTCGGCTGGCGCTGTACTGGTCTCAGTATTCACAGGTGGGATCAGACAACACGCGGTCCCGCAGATGCAGACTGTTTTTCCTGGCGGGTCCCCTATATACTGATCATTAGTTTCGGTCTGTGCTACTACTGAGCGAACCAGCAATCGCAAGGATTACCGGCTCAGCGATTGGCCGAGACCAGCGGCCGGACGGTGGCAGTGTGCTGAAGGTCATAGCCATCCAGATCTGCGACAGATCGCTGGAACAGCGGATCCCGAAGTGTGGCGATCAGCGGTCGGACCGCCCCCAACGCGCCATGGCCAAGAGCGATCTCGTAGGGCTCCCACAGCAGCGGGACGAAGTCGAGCCCCAGATCCGCCAGCCCGGCCCGCACCCCCAGACCGACATCGGCGATACCCGTGGCAACGGCAAACGCGATCTCCATATGCGAATGCAGTTCGGGCCCGGCAATCTCGTGCGGCGCGACCCCGTCGGTGAGTAGAAGCTGTTCGAGCAGCAGCCGAGTACCCGCGCCCAACTCACGCCTGGCCACCCGCAGACCACCGAGCTGGGCGGCGGACGCCAGGCCCCGTGGGTTGCCCGCCGGGACGATCAGCCCCTGCTCACGCCGCCACAGATGCAGAAGACGCGGCTTGTCGCGACCCAGCACCGCCCGCGCGAACGCCTCGTTGTACACGCCATCCCGATGGCGCAGGTGGATCACCGCGCCATCGGCCTCGCCACGCGCGACCGCTCGCAGCCCCTGGAAACTCCCCCGCGCCCCTACCGGCACGACCGCCGCGCCGAGCCGGTCAAGCAGGACACCCAGCGCCGGGTCATCGCTGCCCGCCAGCCGGAACACCCTCTCTGGCTCCAATAGGCGCGCCGCGGCGATCGCACCCTCACCGGCGACCCGCGCCCGCCGCCGGTCCGCCATGGTGATCACTCCGGCATCCGCCAGATAGCGGTAGGCCCGCACCACCGTCGACGACGTCGTTCCCAGAGTCCGGGCGTACTCCCGCACGCCGGGCAACTCCTCACCCGCCGCCAACTCCCCGGACCGCACACGACGAGCTAAATCATCAGCAATCTGCATATAAAGGGCCATGGCTACCAACTATATGATCATTTAGCCGTCCGAGGCGCCGGCACCGGCGCACGACGGAAAAGTGTCGATCAAGGGTTGCTATGGCATCTGTTCCAAGTCTTTCAGCGATCGCGATGACAGCGGGCGTCAACCGAGCCGCTGCGATTCGGGCAGCCGGTCGATCAGTCTGTGCGACTCGTCCAGGTAGGGGCCCGCGGTGCTGCTGGGTCAGCCCAGGGGCAACGTCAGGTATGCGGGACTGTCGTCGGGCGAGCTGATCGTCGTGGTGCTGCCGTCGACGCTCGCGTCCGAGTAGAGCGGGTCCTTGCTGGTGACGGCCAGTATCAGCCGGTGGCCCGGGGCCAGGTCGTAGCCGGCGGCCTGCAGCCTCCAGATGATGTAGCGGTCCTGCCCGGGAGCCAGGTCGGTGAGTGTGTAGGGCTCGTGCGTGATGATGCGGGCCGTGTTGTCAGAGCTGACGTCGAACAGGTAGGCCACCAGGGTCGTGGACCGGGCCGAGCTGCGCACGGTCAGTGCGAGCTCGGGGATGCCTCGGATCCGGCGGGCCGCGTTGCCGTGGCTGTCTGCCGTGATCGGAGCGCTGGCCCAGACCGCGAGGTTCTGGCGGTCGAACTTGTCCGTGTTGTAGCTCTTCGGGTTGCCATTCCACTCGGCCTGGCCGGTCGTGATGATGGCGTCCACCGCGGTGGCCTCGGTCAGCTGCCCGGCGGTGAACTCCCGCGTCCAGCCCGTTTCCGGAGCGGTGCGCAGACCGCCGTCACGGCTGCCCGGCTCGGTGGCGGTCAGGTACCACCGCTCGGCGGAGGTGGTGACATCGTCCCAGGACGCCCTGGGCTCGCGGGTGGCCGGTTCGGTGATGATGTCCTTCCCGGTCTGCGGATCGGTGCTGGTCCGGTAGGTGAACATGATCTGGCTGTTGACCGGGGACCAGCCGGGTACGTCGTTGGCGAGCCCGCCCACATAGTGGTCCAGCCAGGCGAATGCCTCGTCGACCGGCAGGTTCGGCCCGCTGAACGGGATGGTCAGGCCGGCGCCCTCGGGTGCGGCGTGGTCGCCGATCCACAGGTTCAGCCGCTTCGGCACGGTCAGCCGGTCGAAGTGCTCGACGACCTGGTTGCCCGGGAACAGCGTCTCGTGCCAGGTGTGGGAGAAAAACGTGGGAATGCCGCGGGCATTGGTCTGCTCGACATACGACGACGGTGCCCGCTCCGTGCCCCACGCCACCACGTCGTCGAGGTTCTGGCCGGCCTGGAAATCCGCCAGGATCTGCTGGGTGGCAGCGTCGAACTTCTGCTCGACCGGGCCGCCGGTGAAGTTGATCAGGGCGGTCACCGCCGCCAGATGCCGGGTGTCGTGCTGGTAGAGACTCGCGGCCAGGTCGCCCCAGGTGCTCAGGGCCACGACCGCGTCCACGCGCCCCGCCGGATCGTGCGCCGCGACCAGCTGGCTGATACCCGAACCGTACGATTCGCCCAGGAAGGCGATTCGGCTCGGGTCGAAGTACTGCTGGGCGTAGTCGATGACGGTTGAGCCATCGGCCCAGTCCGCGGGCCCGGCCACATCGATCGTGCCCTCGGAGGTGAACGGGCTGCCGGTGAAGCCGATTCCACGCGGGGTGTAGGCCAGCACGTGGTAGCCGCGCAGCGCCAGCTGGAGGTACGCGTACTCGAACAGGGCCCAGCCGAAGGGCGTCCAGCCCGAGGGCACGATCACCACGGGTCGGGGTTCCGAGGTCCTGAGCCTGATCGTGTGCGCCGACAGCCGTGCTCCGTCGGTGGCGGTGATCCGGGGAAAGTCGACGCTCGCCGCCTGCCGCACCTGCTCCGTCAGCTTCTGGAGGTCGGGGGTCAGCAGCGCCTTCTCGGCCGTGCCGCTCAGCGTGGCGATCAGCGCCTGTGCGACGTTGACGGCGGCCGGGTCGAGAGAGGTGGCCGAGGTATAGATGCCGCTTTCGGCGATCCGGCTCAACTGTGCCGCGGTGACCGCGTTGATCGTGCCGTCTTCCTGCGGGTGGCTCACGAAGCCCGTCCTCTCACTGTCGCCGACCGAGCATGTGGGACGGCCGGCACGTGCTGTCCGCCGGGGATCCCGGCATTTTCATGGTCTTTTTCTTCGTCGCGGCAAAGCGGATAGGACGCGCGGAAGCGCATAAACCGCTCGGATACGAGCCGGGCGCTCCCTGAGCGCCACATGGCCAGGGGTCATCCCTGAAGCAGGAGAAGGCTCATGTCTTCGGATAAGCGGACTCCGCTCAGGGTTTGCGCACAAGCGGTCAAACCAGTCAGTTCCCAGATGAGGTGTCCGTGGAGCCGGCTTTCGTTTCGAGGTTCTTGCCGGTCCTCGGGGCCAACGTGTACCGGCGGCCGGTATCGAGGACGCCGCCATCCTTCCGCGCGATGACGCTATCACGCAGCGTAGGCGTCGGTGGTTGCCGCGATGGCGCAACAGGCGGTCGACACGGTAGAGGTGGCGCGCAAGGCGCCAGGTCACGATCACACGCACGGCGAAGCATGCCGCAGGACCCGGCCCCAGCCAGGCTCATGGATCGAATGGATGCCCGTTCCGCGGCGGTTTTTCCTCCGGCGAGCTGAAGGCGCCGGCTGTGGTGTTTGGGGCGCTCACTCACCCAGGAGCCCCTGATCGACGACACCGTCGAGGTCGGCGAAGAACCGGTCGGAGTCGAGTGGCGCCTCGTGCGCGAACATCGCGAGCACCTGTGCCGCCGGGACGAAGGTCCGGCGTCGGAGCGGGACCAGTTCCGCGATGTCCGTGGCATGTCTCGGGAAAAGGCCAGCAGCCGGCAGCCCGGCTGTCATCCCACCCTCCTCCGGTCGGCCACACGCATGGTCATGGTCAGTTTAACGCCATGATCACGATCGTTCCGCGACCATGATCGCGGTCGGTTTGAAGTCATGGTCACGGTCGTTCCGCGAACATGGTCACGGTCGTTTCGCGGGCATGACCGCGACGGGTCTGACGTTCCGGCGTTTCCGGGGCGGCCCTGTCACGGCGGAGCCGGGTGGGCCGGAGCGCTCCGGCCCAAGCTGGCGGTCCCCGAGGCCGAAGGATGTGAGTCCAGTGCTGTCCAGCAGCACTAAAACTCACATCCTTCGATGTCCGCCGACCCGATTTGGCGAAAGCGGCAGACGGCTTCTAACGCTGGGTGCCGCCGGGGTCGGGTGGGGTGGTGCGGGGGCCGGGGTGGTGACGGCCGGTGATGATCCAGGTGCCGGCGACTGTCAGGAGGGCGAACAGCAGGAGGCCGGCGCCGAGGAGGACGAGGAGGAACGCGCGGTCGCGCAGGGGCAGGGTGCCGGTGAGGGTGATCTGGAGTGAGCCGACGGCGAACGCGATGGCCGCGGTGAAGACGGTGACGAGTTCGACGGCGCGGATGGCGGAGGTCTGGAGGGTCCGGCGGAGGTCCCGGTTGGCGGTGTCCTGGTCGAGCCAGCGGGTCTGCTGGTCGCTGGTCCAGGCGGCGCGGTCGAGCCCTTCCAGGATCGTCGCCCGCTCCCGCAGGTACTGTCCCTGGAGCAGTTCGTGGCTGATCCTGGCGCCGATCGCGGGCAGGAGCCGCAGCGCGGTGTCGATGGTGGCCAGCGCGTCGGTGTAGTCGCCGCACATGCGTTGTCCGCTGGCGAGGCGGAACCGGAAGAGGTGGTCGTCGGGGTACTCCGCGACGGCCTCGGCGGCGTGCCGGCGCAGCTGTTCGCCCTGGCCGGGGAACGGCGGGGCGGCCCACAGGGCGTTGAGGCAGACGTCGACGACGGCGCGGGAGCGGGGCGCCGCGCTCCAGGCGGTGTCGAGGAGCTCGAGCGCGTGACTGGTGGTGATGGTGCGGCTGCCGAAGGCGGCGAACGCGCGTAGACCCGTGAACAGCGGGTCGTCGCGGTGCTGGCCGGCGGCGACGGCGAGCAGGGAGGACTCGAGGAACTGGTGGAGTTCGTCGAACCAGAAGTTCGCGCGCAGCTTGCCGGCGTGGTAAAGCGTGGCGAAGTAACAGATGTCGGTGGAGCCCTGGAAGGTCTCGACGATCCGGCCGGTGGCGAGGGTGAGGTCGTGGCGGGACTCGACGGTGTCCTTGGTGATGAAGGCGTAGCCCAGCGACCACTTCTCGATGATGTCCGGGCGGACGGGCGGGTCGGTGTGGTCGTGTAGCCAGCGGGCGCAGCGGGCCGCGACCTCGACGGTGGGCTGGTGGAGCAGCCGGCGGCGCCAGTACCGGTCGGCGCAGATCAGCCAGGGGTCGGTGGCGAAGTCCGCCGACGGGACGCGGAAGGGGGGCTCGACGTCCGCGTCGATCAGTTCGGCGGCGACCTCCTCGCAGACCCGGTCCAGCTCGCGGGAGTCGGCCGAGGCCACCCGACCGAGTCGCGTGTTGATCGATGCGACGTCCATGTGCCCCCTCCGCTGGATCTCATCGGCATATCTATCACACGAATTCGGCTCGGACTGATACATATTGCGAACATGTGGGTGGATGTGGTCACCGCGGCACACGCCGAGTACGCCGGATACCTGCCGGCGGCGTGGGACTCGCTGCACCGCCAGCACCATCCCCACTGGACGTGGCGGGTCCAGGTCGACGGGCCTCCCGGGGAGGTTCTCGACGCGCTGGCCGCCTGCGGAGCGGCGGACGACGGCCGGGTCCGGATCGCCGCGCACGGCACCGAGGAAGGCCCCGCGGTCACCCGCAACATCGCCCTCGGCTCGTGCACCGCGCCGCTGGTGCAGAACCTCGACGCCGATGACGAGCTCGAACCCGGCGCGCTCGCCGCCCTCAGCGGCGCGCTCGCCACCCACGCCCACGCCGGCTACGCGGTCGGCCACGCCCGCGACCTGCACGCTGACGGGACCCTGCGCACCATGCCGCTGGCCGTGCCCGCCGGACCGCTGGCACGCGGAGCGCTCGCCGTCGCCTGGGCGTCCGCCCTGCCCGACCGCACGCTGCCACCCGTACATCCGGCAGGGGTGATGTGGCGGCGGAACCTGCTTCTCGCCGTCGGGGGATGGGCCGCGCTGCGCGGCGTCGAGGACACCGCGACCCTGATCGCCGGCTCCGCGCTCGCCACCGGCGTTCTGCTCGACGTCCCGACGTTGCGTTACCGCCGCCACGACGCCCAGCGTTCCCGCCGGAACAGCGACTTCTCGGGGGGGGGGTCTCAGTATTTGCTTATTTGGCAGCGGGCCTCCCTGCTCGCGGCCGGACCTCCCTGGGAGGACTGGGGCTGAGGGTTTCACCCCGGCGTCCGGGTCCACCGCCAGCTTCGGCCCGCGCCACGCGCACCGCCTCCCGTCCTCGTCCATGACGGGTCAACCCGGTTGAGACCGACGAATTTTGCGGTCGGCGGCCAAACCGTGACAGCGACACCCGTGTGCCGTGCCGGGAATCGGGTGCCTTTGCCGCGAGGAGCACCTTCCGCTGCTTTCGGATGCGCCGGAGGTGCGAGGACGCCCACGTGCCGAGATGCTGAGGTGCACGGCCCGGCCGGCCGGTTGGTCGGCCGGTCGGCCGGTCGGTTGGTCGGTTGGCGGACGATCGCGGCGGCTGCCGGCGGTGGGGACGCGCGGTCTGGAGGGGGTCATGCCCAGGAGCCGACGCGCGCGCGGTGCGGGGCGTACCCCTCGGCCATCCGAAGGCGCCCCTCGGCCGTCCGGCGGTGCCGGCGGTACCGGCGGAGCCAGCGGAGCCAGCGGCGTCCGTGGCGCCGGCGGTGCCGCCGCGGACCGGGTGCGGCGGCTGTCCGGGCGGATGGCGACGGCTGTCCGGCGCGTCCGGGCGCGGCTGCGGGGCGGCGCGGCGGAGGATCTGGCGTCCAGGCTGCGTCAGGGTGATCTGATCAACGGCGCGATGAACCTCGCCGCGCTCATTCTGATGATGTTCTTCCCGTTCATCATCGCGCTGGCCGCGTTGTCACCGCTGCGCTCCGGGGGCGCGGCAGAAGTGATCATCAGGCGGATGGGTCTGAATCAGGAGGCCGCGCAGGCCGTCGAACGGCTTTTCGCGCCACAGGACGGGACGGTCCGCAACGGCTGGTCGGTACTGGGCGCGCTCTGGCTGATTCTCGGCGGCCTGAGCCTGGCCACGACCGTACAGTCCGTCTACGTCAGGGTTTTCGGGCTCCGGCCGCTCGGGCTTCGCGGCGTCCCGGCCCAGGTCGGCTGGCTCGGCGGGCTCATTGTCTTTCTCGCCGGCACCACCGCCGCCGGGGCGCTGCTCACCGGCACCATTCCCGGTCAGATCGGCTACGGCCTGCTCAACACCGCGGGGCTGTTGTTCTTTGTCTGGGCCGGTGTCAGAGTGCTCACTCTCGGCCGGCTCGGGTGGCGCGAGGCCTGGCCGGCCGCTGCGTTCACGACGGTCGGCCTGACCGGCCTGGGCGTGGTGAGCAGGCTGACCTTTTCCGCGTCCATCGTCTCGAACGAGCGGAACTACGGGAGCATCGGCGTCGTTTTCACGATTCTTTCCTGGCTGATCGGTTTTGGCGTTGTTCTCACCGGAGGGGCGATCGTCGGAATGTGGCACAACGAGACGCGGAAACCGGCCACCCACCGCACGGCCAGAACGCGTGCCAAACGGGGTACCGGCCGCGGCGGCCGGAACCGGGAGCCCTGACATGACCGGACGTCAGGGCGGGCGCGGACGATGACGCGCCGCCGGACCGCCGGGAACCGGCTCCCCGAGGCCGGGCCGGGGGCCGTCGCGGCCGGCCGGGCCGTTCTCCCCACGCTGGCGGCGGCGCAGTTCCTCATGACCCTGGACAGCTCGGTCATGAACGTGTCGATCGCCACCGTGGCCGCGGACGTCGGTACCACGGTGACCGGAATCCAGACCGCCATCACCTTCTACACCCTGGTGATGGCCGCATTCATGATCACCGGAGGCAGGCTGGGGCAGATCCTCGGGCATCGGCGCGTGTTCACCCTCGGCTGTGTCGTCTACGGCTGCGGGTCGCTGACGACATCCGTCGCCGGGAACCTCGCCGTCCTCATGTTCGGCTGGTCGTTCCTCGAAGGGGTCGGCGCTGCGCTGATCATGCCCGCGGTCGTCGCCCTCGTCGCGTCGAACTTCCCGCCCGGGCAGCGGCCGCGCGCCTACGGGCTGGTCGCCGCCGCCGGCGCGATCGCGGTCGCGGCGGGCCCGCTCGTCGGCGGCCTGTTCACCACCTATCTGTCCTGGCGCTGGGTTTTCGCCGGCGAGGTCCTCGTGGTGGGCGTCATCCTGTGGCTGACCCGGGGGATGGCGGCTACGCCTGCGACGACGACGACGACGGCGGCGGGCGGGCGTCTCGATCTTGTGGGCGCCGCGCTGTCCGCGACCGGCCTGGCTCTTGTCGTGTACGGCGTCCTGCGGTCGGGGAGCTGGGGGCTGGTCCGGCCGGCGCCCGGCGCACCCGTCTGGCTGGGCCTCTCGCCCGTGATCTGGCTGATCCTCGCCGGCGGGGCCATCCTGTGGCTCTTCGTCCGGTGGCAGGAGCACCGGCTCGCCCGGCACGCCGTCGCGCTGCTCGACCCGGCGCTGCTGCGTGACCGGACGCTGCGGGCCGGGCTCACCTCGTTCTTCTTCCAGTACCTGCTCCAGGCGGGTCTCTTCTTCGTGGTGCCGCTGTACCTGTCGGTGGCACTCGGGCTCTCGGCGGTCGCGACCGGCGTCCGCCTGCTGCCGTTGTCCGTCGCCCTGCTGGTGGCCGCCGTCGGCATCCCCCGGGCCTTCCCGCGGGCCTCGCCCCGGCGCGTCGTCCGGAGCGGTTTCCTTGCCCTGTTCGCCGGTATAACGATCATGATTGCCGCGCTCGACGTCGGTGCTGGGCCGGAGATCGTTACGTGGCCGATGCTGCTCGCGGGCCTCGGGGTGGGCGCGCTCGCGTCGCAGCTCGGCAGCGTCACCGTGTCCGCGGTCGCCGACGAGCGCAGCGGCGAGGTCGGCGGGGTGCAGAACACGGTGACGAACCTGGGCGCCTCGATCGGCACCGCGGCGGCCGGCGCGGTGCTCGTCTCCGCGCTGACCACGTCGTTCCTCACCGGCGTCCAGCAGGATCCCGCCGTGCCGGCGGACCTGGCCACGCATGCCGAGGTGCGGCTGTCCGAAGGCGCACCCTTCCTGTCCGACCAGGACCTGAAGACCCGTCTCGACGAGGCCGGCGTTCCGCCGGACACCGCCGAGGCAATCACCACCGACAACGCGGACGCCCGCATCGCCGGCCTGCGCGCCTCCCTGTCGCTACTCGCCGTAATCGCCCTGGCTGCCCTGTTCCTCACCCGCCGCATCCCGTCCCGACAACCGGCCCCGACGCCACCACCGGCCGG
>NZ_CEVIVD010000033.1:21438-26395 GCF_982290655.1 Protofrankia sp. CiP1_Cm_nod3 | reverse complement strand
TAGCCGGCCGGGGCCGTGGAGCCGCCCCGCTGACTGACGACCGGTCCGTCCCGGTCAGGTCGCTGGTTGCCAGGCTGAGAGAAGGTCGGACGGGCCCTGTACGAGATTCGCCCTGGCCGGCTCCAGGCGTGGGCTGATGCCGGAACGGGACACGATGACCAAGCCGGTGTCGCCAGCCGTGAAACCGGGTATCTCGGCCGCGCTTCGCGTGAGCTCCGCGAGGTCGTGGTCGTCGAACGGGCTGGCGAGCCATTTGATCGACCCGGCGAAGTGGATGCGCTTCGCGACGGGCGACCGGTCGGCTCCGACCAGGTCCACCTCCGGGTCGAACCGGCGGTTCCACCAGCCGCCGACCGCTTCGACGTCGGGCCAGGGCAGTAGGCCCGCGGTCGCGGCGAGCTCGAGTGACTGGCGGACCAGCGGCTCGACCGCCCTGCCCCGCCACGCCGACCAGCGGCGTTGCACCAGCCGGAAGGCCGCTTCGGGCCGTCCGCGGCGCGCCTGCTCATGAGCGGATCGCAGGACGCCGAGGTACAGCCGCAGGTTGCTGTCGGCGATCCGGTACAGCGCGGGCCTGCCGGGCTGTGTCGAGAGGGGCTCGTCGACGGCGAGCACCCGCTTCTCCTCGACAAGCCGGCGCAGCAGCGGCGACAGCGACCCCGAACGCAGAGCACCCTGCCGGCCGCCCGCCGCCGCGGCGATGTTGGCATGGGTGCGCTCCCCGGCACCCACCGCTTCGAGGACGCGCCGCGCCTGGTCGGGCGTGGGGAATTCGGCCATCAGCGTGGATTCCGGCACGCTGAACAGCGGCGAGGCCGGGTCGGCGCACTCCTGTTCCAGGAAGGGCAGCGGCGGGGTCCCGTGCGGCCAGCTCCGCAGGATGCCAGGCAGTCCGCCGGAGACCAGGTGGGCGTCGATGGCGTCGGCCGCGTCCAGGCCGAGAGCGTGAGCGGTCTCCAGCGGGTTGAGGGGGCCGAGGACGAGGTTGTCGGCCCGGCCGAAGAACGGGCGGTCGTAGGCGGTGAGCCGTTCCATCATGTGGATGTCGCTGCCGAGCAGCAGCAGGAGCACCGGCCGTCCGGCGAGCAGCCTGTCCCAGGCCGTCTGCAGCGCGCCGTCGAACAGGTCGTCCTGTTCGGCGAGCCAGGGGAGCTCGTCGAGGACGATGATCGCCGGCGCGTCCGGCAGGACCGAGGCGAGGACGCGGAAGGCGTCCGGCCAGCTTCCCGTGGATCGCGCGGGGACGAGTTCACGATCGGTCGGCAGGGACGATTCCTTCAGGTCCGCGAACAAGGCGGCCACCGATTCGACCGGTGAGGCACCCTTGGTGGCGGTGAAGAACAGGTAGGGGACGCCGGCCTGATCGCAGAACTCCTGCACGAGGCGTGACTTGCCCACCTGGCGGCGGCCTCGGATGGCGAGCGCCGCCCCGGAATGCGAGGCGGCGACCCGGTCCAGCCGTTTCCGCAGGAGAGCGAGCTCGGCCGCTCGTCCGACAAAACCCGTCGTCACACCTGAATCCCGTCTATGTAGATGCCATCTACATAGATACATGCTACCGAAGGGATCGCCTGGGCAGTCGAAGCCATCACGGAAAGTGTCTGTCCGGAGGCTCCCGGCAGGCGGGAAGGGCCTACGCCCGGGGAACGGCAGGACGATCGTGCGCGCCGGCCGGCAGCGCCTGGCGCCTCCGGCCTCGGCGCGACAAGCCCCGGCGGATCCGTAGCTCGACCCCCGGCGGATCCGTAGCTCGACCCCCGGCGGATCCGTAGCTCGACCCTCGGCGGATCCGTAGCTCGACCTCCGACGGATCCGTAGATCAGATAGAATCTTGGCTGTGAGTGCACGGTTGCGCGGCCTGGTGCCACGGCGGCTTGCTCCCATCGTCGCGGGTCGGATGCTCGAGGAGCCGGTGGTCCTTCTTCAGGGCCCCCGGTCGGTGGGCAAGTCGACCCTGCTCAGAAACCTCGCCGGCGCGGTTGGCGCGGAGCTGGTCGACCTGGACGACGTGGCCGTGCGCGACGCGGTGGCCCGGGACCCGGGCACGTTTGTCGCGGGCCCACGACCGGTCTGTATCGACGAGTACCAGCACGTCCCGCTTGTCCTTGACGCGATCAAGGCTGAGCTCAACCGTGACGGCCGGCCCGGTCGCTTCGTCCTGACGGGCTCGGCACGTCACGAGGCGTTGCCCCAGGCTGCGCAGGCGCTCACTGGCCGTCTGCACCGGCTGCCGGTATATCCGCTGTCACAGGGTGAGCTCCGGGGAGCTCACGAGCACCTGTTGGAGGACCTGTTCGCAGACCCGGCCGCCGTGGTAGCCGCGGCCCGGCCGTCGGTGACCAGCCGTGAGGAGTACATCGACAGCGTTACGGCAGGCGGGTTCCCGTCGGCGCTCGCGCGGGCCTCGCTCGCTTCGCGGAACCGCTGGCTCGACGACTACGTCCGGCTCGGCCTCGAACGCGACGTGGGGGAGCTTGCCAGGATCCGCCAGGCGGCTTCGTTGCCGGTCCTGTTCGAGCGGCTGGCGGGCCAGACCGCGCAGGTACTCAACATCGCTCGGGCCGCGTCGAGCGTCCGTCTCGACGAGAGGACCGCGTACAGCTATCTACGGCTGCTCGAGGCGGTGTTCCTGCTTTACCGTCTCCCGGCATGGGGGAACACGCTTACCACACGGTCCACGGCGTCGCCGAAAATCCACATCCTGGACTCCGGGGTGGCGGCTCGGCTGCTGCGGCTGACGCCGCGGAAACTGGCCGCCCGTAATCCGACCACGCTCACCGAGTTCGGACATCTCCTGGAGACGTTTGTCGTCACCGAGCTGCTCAAGCAGGCGTCCTGGGCGGACTGGGTCAGCGGGGCCGGCCACTGGCGCACTCGTGACGGCGACGAAGTCGACCTTGTTGTCGAACGCGATGACGGGGCGCTGGTGGCATTCGAGGTCAAAGCGGCTGGCCGGGTACCGGGTGAGGACTTCGCCCCGCTTCGCAAACTCCGTGACACCACCGGCGACGCGTTCACAGCCGGTGTCGTGTTCTACCTGGGAGCACGCTCGTACACGTTCGAGGACCGCCTGCACGTCCTGCCCGTCGACACGCTCTGGGCCCCGTAGTCGACCGGGGCTGTGGAGTCGCCCCCCGCGCTGACTGACCGGTTCGTTCGGTCAGGTCGCTGGTTGTCAGGTCGGGAAAACGGATCTCCGTGCGGAGCCCGCATGCCGTCAGGCTGGTGACTGTCAAGATGGCGACTACACTGTAGTCGTATGGCGAGGAAGGCTCCCACACCGGTGCGGTTCGATGCCGCCGTCGCGGTACGCCTACAGGCGTACGTGGCCACCCATCCAGGTCTTTCGCTGTCGTCAGCGGCGAACCGGCTGGTGGACGAGGGGCTGCGGACGACGGAACATCCCGGCATCACCTTCCGGGAAGGGCCGGCGGGCCGGCGGGCGGGCCTGGTCGGCGGGCCTGACGTCTGGGAGGTCGTGCGGGCGGTCCGCTCCGCCAGGGCGGCCGAACCGGAGCTGGCCGAGCAGGGGCTGTTGTCCCTGGTCGCGGACAACACGGGCCTGCCGCCGCGGCTGCTCCGCACGGCGCTGCGGTACTGGGCCGCCTACCCGCTGGAGGTCGATGCCGAGATCGCCGCCGCTGACGAGGCCGAGCAGGCGGCCGAGCGGGCCTGGCGTCGCGAGCAGGACCTGCTGGCCGGATGAGCCACCCCCTGTTACTCGACGAGATGCTCGGGGAGCGGACAGCCGCCCAGCTCGTCGGGAAGGGACACGACGTCGCCTCGGTCGTCGCTGACCCGGCGCTGGTCTCGCTACCCGATGATCAAGTGCTGGCGGAGGCTGCGCGCCAGGGACGTGCGCTCGTCACACTCAACGTCAGGGATTTTCTGCCGCTGGACGCCCAGTACCGGGCCGGCGGACGCTCCCACGCCGGCATCGTCCTGATCTCGACAAAGGCGTTTCCGCAGGACAGAGCCTTTGTAGGCGCTGTCGTGAGCGCACTCGACAAGCTCTTACAGGAGCCGGGCACCCTCGGCCCCGACCAGGTCGTCTTCCTACAGCGGTGATCCCACCCCACGAAACCACTGCCGGCTGACCAGGAGCGCCCGAGCAACGGCGTAGTACCCAGCGCCAGCGAGCCATTTCCGCAGCTGGAGGCCCCCGTCGTCGGCGGCTACCGGAAAATCCTCTGACAGCCCATCAAATAACGCGGATCCCCTCCACAGCCAGCCGTACAGGCCATGATCCAGGAGATTTTGTCGTTGTGTACGCTTTTTGGTCGCAGAAGCGTACACAACGACAAACTTACGCCGATCATGGCCTGCGTGGGTGGTCGCGGGCGGATTTACGCTGCTTGGCCGACGCCCGGGGCTGCCGGGGCTGCCGGGGCAGGCCTCGTCAGACGGTGAGATCGGACGGTGGGATCAGACGGTGAGCGAGGTCAGCAGTGTGTCGATCTGGCCCACGGCCGCGGAGATGCCCTCGACCATGCCCATGGACACGAGTTGCTCCATCACCGCGAGCGTGGGGAAGACGCTCTCGATCGTCATCACGGTGGCCGCCGCGCCGTCCGCGGTGAGCTGTACACGGACGGCCGTGACGGGCATGTCGGGGTTGGGGCGGCCGGCGTCGTCGGCGAAGCCGTCGGTGAACTCCAGGCGGTGCGGGGCGTCGACGGACAGGACGTGCCACCAGCCATGGTGCTTGTCGCCTTCCGGCCCGGTCATGAAGTAGGTGACCGTACCGCCGGGGGCCAGGTCATGGTCGACGACGGTCGCGGGGTAGGCCGGCGGGCCCCACCACCGCTCGAGCTGGCGGGGGTCCTGCCAGACCTGCCACACCCGCGGCGGCGGCGCGTCGAACCGCGCGGTGAGCGTCAGTGTGAGGGCTTCAGGGTCCTTCTGGATGTCGATCACTGGCATGTGCGTGCTCCCCACTGTTTTCGCTGTTTCCGGA
>NZ_CEVIVD010000033.1:0-21383 GCF_982290655.1 Protofrankia sp. CiP1_Cm_nod3 | reverse complement strand
GCCGGGATCGGGATCGGGATCGGCGAGGATCATGTTGATCCGGTCGAGACGCCCCCGCCATACGTCCGCCAGTTGGTCCAGCAGCCGACGGGCCTCGCGCAGGGCGTCCGCGTTGCCCCGTACCCGCTGCTCCCGGCCCTGCCGTTGCTTGCTGACCAGCCCGGCGCGCTCCAGCACCGCCACGTGTTTCTGGACGGCCGCGAAACTCATCGGGAACCGCCGGGCGAGCTGCGAGACCGAGTGCTCACCGGTCAGGGTGAGGGCCACGATCTCGCGCCGCGTCGCGTCGGCCAGGGCATGGAAGAGCCGGTCGGCACGTTCGGCGGACTCCTGATATACAACCATCGAGTTGTACGTTAGTCGCTGCCGCCGGGCCGGGCAAGGCACCGGACAGGACGATATGTCGGTCGGTCGGGCCGCGGCCGGCGAGGCAGCCGTCCCCGGCCATGCGAACGCATGATCACAACTGCGGTGGCCGGACGCCCGCGGCCGGAGTGGTCCGGCGGGATCGGGCCGGCGGGATCGGGCTGGCGGTGACCGCGGCCGGTGGGTGTCAGCCGGGCAGGTTCGTCGGGATGTCTTTCGCGGGAGTCGGGGCTGGGACGCCGGTGGTCGTCACCGGGGTGTCCCAGTCGATGTGATGCTGGTGCATCCAGGCGAGTGACTCGGCGCCGCTGCCGGCGGCGTGCCTGAGCACCAGCGGCAGCACGAGGCCGCGGGCCAGCCGGCCGACCGGCCCGACCGAGCGCAGCCGGCTGGACTTCCGGCCCTCGGCGACGACCCGCTCCACCCGGGGCCGGCGCAGCGCCTCGAACCGGGCGAACGCCCGCGGCACCGGCAGGTCGCGCAGGCACTGCCCGAGCACGACCGCGTCCTCGATCGCCATCGACGCACCCTGGCCGGACGAGGGTGAGGTGGCGTGCGCGGCGTCGCCGATCAGCACGGCCCGGTCGTCGTGCCAGACCGGGACGGTGGGCAGGTCGTACGTTGCCCAGCCGGTCAGCGGCCCGGGGGTGGCACCGATCAGATCCATGATCGGGGAGCGGTCGGGCTCGTAGAGCTGGCGCAGCGAGTCCCGCCACTGCGCGTCACTGATCTCTCTCAGTTCGCCGTTGGCCGGCTCGTCCCGCCGAGGCGGGTTGGCGAACCACCATGTCTGCCCGGTGGGCGTGACGAGGCGGCCGGAGAACGCCCGCCTGCCGAAGGTCATCGTCAGCACGCCGGGGCGGTCACCCGGCGGTGTGACGTCGGCGTAGCCGCCGACGTTCAGTATCGGGACGTAGCGTGCCCGTGGGCCGGACGGGTTCAGCGACTCCCGCACCCGGGAGTGGATGCCGTCGCAGCCGACGAGCAGGTCGCCGACGGCGGTGCTGCCGTCGGCGAAGGTGGCGACGACCCCGTCGGCGCCGCTGGCCACGCTCACCAGGCGTTGGCCGTGCCGGATCTCGACGCCCCGGCGGGATGCCTCGTCCCGCAGGGCGCGGTGCAGGTCGGAACGCTTGATCGACACTCCCGCCGTCCCACCCGGCAGCGGCCGGCCGGTCGGGATCTCGCCGAGTGGCCGGCCGGTGCCGGTCCGGAAGGCGATCGACGGTGTCGGGACGGCGAGCCTGCGGACGGTACGGTCGGCGCCGATTGCCCGCAGCGCGTCCAGGCCGTTGGTCTGCAGGCCGATCCACGAACCGGCCTCCGCGGCCGGGGCCGGGTACGCCTCGTGCACCAGGACGTCGATCCCAGCTCGTCGCAGGGCCATCGCGGCGACCGGGCCGGCGATCCCGGCACCAATGATCAGCGCTGTGGGCATGACTGCTCCGTTCCCCCGGAATTCCCCCGGAATTGTTTCGGAACTGCTCATCACCGGCGAATTTCCGGCCCCGGCGGCGCGCGACGCCACGAGCTACGAGTGTAGACGCCGGCGCCGCCGAGGTAGCTGCCGGCGACGCCAGCCGGCTGGCAGCGGATGGCCGGGCGCCGGTGGGTGCCGGCGCTTCACGAATCAGATTCCGGCCGGCGTCGAAGAATGTCGCGACTGATGTCGGTCGTAAGCGTGTCACCGACGGAAGGAACGACACACCCTGTTTTCGGCGCCGTGCAGGCGGTTTTTACCGCCAGCTGGACGTTATACTGCCCTGGGCGCTCCGGACGGCACCGGGAGCGTCGTCGGCATATATTCCTGAAATCCTGCTCCCGTGCTTTCCGGCTGACGGCCACCGAGGGCGGCGGGAAGAACACCGGCAACGCGGTCGGTGGGCATTCCGGGGAGGCTCGGGCGGGCCCGGTCCGCCTGGGGGCGCACCCGTGGGCACCCGACGGATCCCGGCCCGCGGGGCTCCCGCTCCCGGCTGGGCCAGGCGTGGGTACATTCGGTGAGATGGCAGGCCAGGACGAGCCCGGAGCGCCGCGTGTGAGCCAACGGCCGTATGTCCTGCTGTCGGTCGCGATGTCCGTGGACGGCTGTATCGACGATGCCGGCGAGCGGCGGCTGCTGCTGTCCAACGACGCCGACCTCGACCGGGTCGACGAGGTCCGGGCCGGTGTCGACGCCATCCTGGTGGGCGCCAACACCATCCGTCGCGACAACCCCCGGCTGCTGGTCCGCTCGGCGGCCCGCCGCGAGGAGCGGGTGGCCCGCGGCCGGCCGGAGAGCCCGGCCAAGGTTACCCTCACCGGCCGTGGCGACCTCGACCGCGACGCCCGCTTCTTCACCACCGGGCAGGCCGAGAAGATCGTCTATGCCGCGAGCCCCGCGGCGGACAGAGCGCGCGGGCGGCTCGCCGGGGTGGCATCCGTCGTGGACGCCGGCGACCCGCTCGACCTGAACACCGTCCTGGCGGACCTTGCCGCGCGCGGCATACGCCGGCTGATGGTCGAGGGCGGCGGTGCGATCCACACCCGGTTCCTCGCCACCGGGCTCGTCGACGAGATCCATCTGGTGATAGCGCCGTTCTTCGTCGGGGACCCCGCCGCGCCCCGCTTCGTCGGCGCCGGCACCTTCCCGCACCATCCGGGCCGCCGGATGGCGCTGGCCGAGGCCCGTCGGATCGGCGACGTCGTCCTGCTGCGCTACCTGCTCAACGCCCCGCCCTGATGCGCGTCCGCGGGCTCGTCACTGATCGTTTATGGGGGCTGGGCCCCGGGGCGGCGTCCCACCTGGTGGGGTGGCCTCTGGTGGGATGGCTGGTGGCCGCGCGGGACCTGCTTCGGACCGACCTGACCCAAGGTTGACACACCTGTGCGGATAGTAGGTGTAAGCGGGATGGCCGGTACCTTGGACGGCACGCAGGGTGCGTTTCCGATGCGTTCAGGAAGGGGCTACGGTGCCGACATTCGGTCAGGATGCATGGATGTCGGTGGGGATGCGTAGATGTTGGTGGGGATGCGCGGATGAGTGCTGGCGGGGCCAGCGGCATTCCGTGATCGTGACCACGTGTGCCGTCCGCGCACCGGCTCCGGGACGCGCAGCGGGACAGGTAGGAGGAGATGCATGGCCAGGCGAAAACTTCTGGGAGCGGTTGCTCTAGCCGGCGTGGTGGCCTTGACCGCCGCGGCGTGCGGTAGCGATGACGGATCGTCGTCGGATGGGAAGAAGACGATCACCATCGGCTTCCAGGGCGTCCTCTCCGGTGACAACCAGCAACTTGGTATCAACGCCCTGTACGGGGTGGAGACCGCCGTTGCCGAGGCGAACGCCAACGCGAACCTGCCCTTCAAGATAAGGCTGGTGCAGTCCGACGACGCGGGGTCACCGGACCAGGGCCCGACCGCCGCGCAGAAGCTCATCGACAACTCGGGCATCCTGGCGGTCGTCGGGCCGATGTTCTCCGGAGCCACCAAGGCCAGCGAACCGCTCTACTCGCAGGCCGGTCTGCTCTCGGTGAGCCCGTCGGCGACGAACCCGGCGCTGACCACGCTGGGCTTCAAGACCTTCTACCGGGTCATCGCCCCGGACACCGTCCAGGGCACGGCGGACGCCGACTACATCGCCGCCGTGCTGAAGGCGAAGAAGGTGTTCTCCCTCGACGACAAGAGCGACTACGGCACCGGCCTGTCCGCCGCGCTGGAGAAGGAGCTGAAGGCTCGGGGGGCGACCGTGGTCCACGACGGCATCAACCCGACGAAGAACTACACCTCCGAGGCAACAAAGATCATCGCGGAGAATCCGGACGTCCTGTTCTACTCGGGCTACTATGCCGAGCTCGCGCTGCTGTCCAAAGCCCTGCACGACAAGGGCTTCAAGGGCGTCACGGTGAGTGGTGACGGTTCACTGGACGCCAAGTACGTCGAGCAGGCCGGTGCCGCGGCGGCCGAGGGCACCTACCTGACCTGCCCGTGCAGCGACGCCAACAGCGACCCGAACGCGGCGGCCTTCGTCGAGTCGTACAAGAAGATCAATGGTGGTGCCAGGCCCGGCACGTACTCCGGTGAGGCGTACGACGCGACCAACGCCCTTATCGAGGTGTTCAAGAACCTCGGGGACAACCTGAGCCGGGAGTCGGTGGCGGAGGCCTTCGGGAAGGTCAACTACCAGGGTGTCACCAAGCTCGTCAAGTTCCAGCCGAACGGTGAGGTCGAAGGCGCGAACGACTTCATCTACCGGGTCAAGAACGGGCAGATCGTCGTTCTCGGCAACACCGTGGATCTGATCAAGTCCTGACGGGCCGCCCGAACGGTCCTGCCGGATAGTGAGGTGGTGGCCGGTGCGCTCCGCGGGCGCGGCGGCCACCACCCACGCCATGACAAGGGCACGAGCATGACCACGATCATGACCACGATCATGACGAGGACACGACCACGACGAGGAGACGCATGGGTTTTGCCGACCAGTTCTGGCAGTTGACCGTCGACGGTCTCATGGTCGGCTCGCTGTACGCGGTCATCGCCCTGGGTTACACGCTCGTCTACGGCGTGCTCCAGCTGATCAATTTTGCCCACAGCGAGGTGTTCATGCTGGGGGCCTTCGGCGGGCTGTTCGCCGCCAGGGGCCTGCTGCCGGGCGGCGCCACGCCGTCCGGGCCGGCCTCGGTGGGGCTGGTCGCCGCCGGGCTCGCGGTGGGTGCCGCCTGCGGCGCCGCGGCGGCGTTCATCCTCGAACGGGTCGCCTACCGGCCGTTGCGCCGGCGGTCCGCGCCCAGGCTCGCCTACCTCATCAGCGCGATCGGCGCGTCGCTGTTCGCGGTGAACCTCGCCGGCAAGGAGTTCGGCCGGCAGAACGTGCCGGTTCCCGACTTGTTCACCAACGGCACGCTCTTCCACGTCTTTGGCGCCCAGGTGTCCACCCAGACCGTCGTCGTCCTTGGCGCGGCGGTGGTGATGCTCGTCCTGCTGGACCGGCTGGTGGCGAGGACCCGCCTCGGGCAGGGCATCAGGGCGGTCGCGCAGGACGCGGACACCGCCGTCCTGATGGGGGTGAACGTCGAAAGAGTGATCATCCTGACCTTCGTCATCGGTGGCCTGCTCGCCGGTGCCGGTGGATTCCTCTATGCCATGACCTTCAACGCCTCGTACAACATGGGTTTCGTGCCCGGGGTGAAGGCGTTCACCGCCGCGGTGCTCGGCGGCATCGGGAACGTCCGCGGGGCCATGCTCGGCGGCATCCTGCTCGGGCTGGTGGAGAGCTACGGGGGGTATGTCTTCCAGGCGTCCTACAAGGACGTGATCGCTTTTCTGGTGCTGGTCGGGATCCTCATGGTGCGTCCGTCAGGCCTGCTCGGCGTGCGGCTGGGCAGGGCCGCGTGACCGCCCGCCCGCCCTCCTCGGCATCACCCGAACCCTCCGCGTCGGCCTCGTCCACCCCTTCTCCGCCGCAGCAGCAGCCGCCGCAGCCGACGCAGCAGTCGCAGCCGCCGACGCAGCCGGTACCGCGGCGGCAGCCGGAAGCCGCTTCCCGACCGGCGTCCCGTCCAGGCCCGGTGCCTCACCCGGGCCCGGGCCCCTCCGCCGGGCCCGTCCCCGCCGTGCCGGCGCGGGTCTTTCGAGGGGACGCCGGCGTGCTCACCCCGGCGCGGCTGCGGCAGCTCTGGGTGTGCCTCGCCCTCGGCGTTCTCGCCGCGGTGGTGACCGGGCCCGGCGGCGACTCCGCCCACCCGTTCCGCGCGTTGCGGCGCTCGGTGGTCGACCCGCGTATCGGGATCTTCATCGGCCTGGCGGTGGGCCTGTGGGTGCTGCTGATCGCCGTGGCGCGGCTACGCCCGCTGCTCGCCGAGGTGACGGCGGCGGCGCGGGCCCGCCGGCCCGTCGCGGCCGCCCTCGGGGGGCCGCACGCCACCACCGGCCTGAACGCGGTCCTGCTCGCCGCCGCGATCGTGGCGCCGCTGCTCGTCTCGACGGCGGCGCAGCAGTCGATGGTCAACGACATCGGTATCTACGCGCTGCTCGCGCTCGGGCTGAACGTCGTGGTCGGCTACGCGGGCCTGCTCGACCTCGGCTACATCGCGTTCTTCGCGATCGGTGCCTACGTGACCGCCTACTTCAGCTCGTCGTCGGCCATGCCGTGGCACGCGCCGTTCGTCATCAACCCGTTCTTCGTCTTCCCGATCGCGCTCCTGATCGCCGCGCTCGCCGGCGTGATCCTCGGCGCGCCGACGCTGCGGCTGCGCGGCGACTACCTGGCGATCGTGACGCTGGGCTTCGGGGAGATCATCCAGTTGCTCGCGAACAACTCGGACGAGGTCACGAACGGCTCGCGCGGGGTGTTCGGGGTGCCGCACCTGTCGGTCGACCTGCCCGGGATCCACTACCGGTGGGGGATCGACCCGCTGCCGTACTACTACCTGCTGCTCGGCATCGTGGTCGTCGTCATGATCGCCTTCGGCCGGCTGGAACGGTCCCGGATCGGCCGGGCCTGGGCCGCGATCCGGGAGGACGAGATCGCCGCGGAGGCCACCGGCGTGCCGACCCTGCGGATGAAGCTGCTCGCCTTCGCGATCGGGGCGTCGGTCTCCGGGTTCGCCGGTGTCCTGCTCGCCACCAAGCAGTTCTTCAACCCGCAGAGCTTCAGCCTGCAGTCGTCGTTCCTCGTGGTGGCGATAGTCATCTTCGGTGGGATGGGCTCGCGGCTGGGCGCGGTGACGGGGGCCGTCGTCCTGCAGGGGCTGGCCTTCTACCTGCGTGACAAGGTTCCGCCGACGGACCGGTACATCTACTTCGGCGCGGTCATCGTCGTGATGATGATTTTCCGCCCGCAGGGCCTGGTGCCGTCCCGCCGCCGACGCCGGGAGATCGAGCTCGCCGGCACCACCGCCGGCGCCTCGGACCAGCTCGGCGCGGCCCCGATCGGAAGGACCATCACTTGACCGCGCACGTCGACGGCTCTGTGTGTCCGGGGGTCCTCACACCTGCCGGCCGCGCTTCGTCTCTCAGCAGACACTCTGTGTTTCTGCATGCGGTGTCTCCTGGCGAGGACGCCGTGTGCCGCCGCGGGGCCGCGCGTCCCGGAAGGGCCACCGGATGAGCGCCGTTGCCGCGGCCGGGCCGGCCGACGCGGGGGTGCCGGGTGGAACGCCGTCCGACCTGGTGCTTGAAGCCCGTGATCTGACGCTGCGCTTCGGCGGGGTCACCAGTCTCGACGGGGTCTCGCTGCGGCAGCGCCGGGGCGAGATCCTGGCCGTGATCGGGCCCAACGGGGCCGGAAAAACCTCCCTGTTCAACTGCTTCACCGGCGCGTACCGGCCGCAGCAGGGCTCGGTGACGTTCTGGCGGACGTCCCGCCGGCCGGCGCGGATCGTCGGGCGCAGCCCGCACGCCATCACCCACCTCGGAATCGCCCGGACCTTCCAGAACATCAGGCTCTTCCCCGCGCTGTCGGCGCTGGAGAACGTGCAGATCGGCACCGAGGTCCGGCAGCGGTACGGATCGCTCAGCGCGGTCCTCGGGCTGCCCGGCGCGCGGCGGCAGGAACGGGCCGGGGTCAGCCGGGCGTTCGAGCTCCTCGACCTGGTCGGCCTGTCCCGGCGCGCGCACGACCTGGCCTCGTCGCTGTCCCACGGCGAACAGCGCCGGCTGGAGATCGCCCGGGCACTGGGCACCGGCCCGCGGCTGCTGCTCCTGGACGAGCCCGCCGCCGGCACGAACCCCGCCGAGAAGCGCGCTCTCGAGGCGCTGATCCGGCGGATCGCCGGGGGCGGGGTCTCGGTCCTGCTGATCGAGCACGACATGCGGCTGGTGATGTCCGTCGCGACCACGGTGGTGGTGCTGAACTTCGGCCGGGTCATCGCCCACGGCACCCCGGCCCAGGTCCAGCGCGACCCGGCGGTGGTCGAGGCCTACCTCGGTGTGGAGACCGGCGTGGATGCCGGCGGGGAGGTGCGCTGATGTTGCTGGAACTCGCCGACGTCGAGGTCAGCTACGGCGCCATACCGGCGTTGCGCGGCGTACGGCTGGAGGTCGCCGAAGGCGAGATCGTGACGCTGCTCGGAGCGAACGGCGCCGGCAAGACGACCACCCTGCGGTCGATCTCCGGGCTGCTCCGCCCCCGCCGCGGGGAGATCTACCTGGACGGCCGGCCGCTGTCGTCCATCCCGGCGCACACCCTTGTCGGGCTGGGGGTCAGCCACGTCCCCGAAGGACGGCGGGTGTTCGCCGGCATGACCGTCCGGGAGAACCTGCTGATGGGCGCCTACCATGACCGGCGGCACGTGCGGGAGGGCACCGAACGGGTCTTCACCCTGTTCCCGCGGCTGGCCGAGCGGGCCTCCCAGCTGGGTGGCACCCTCTCCGGCGGGGAACAGCAGATGCTGGCCATCGGCCGGGCGCTGATGAGCCGGCCTCGGCTGATGCTGCTCGACGAACCGTCGATGGGGCTCGCCCCCCGGATCATCCAGACCATCTTCGAGGTGATCGTCGAGATCAACAGGGCCGGCGTGGCCGTGCTGCTGGTGGAACAGAACGCGGTGCAGGCCCTGCGGATCGCGCACCGTGGCTACGTGCTGGAAAACGGCCAGGTCGCCCTCACCGGCAGCGGCGCCGACCTGCTCGCCGACGACCGCGTCCGCCAGGCATACCTCGGCGAGGACATCCCCACCGGATGACAGGCGCCGTATCGGCCCGCTCCGCACAAGAGCCCGCGGCACATCAGAGGGAGGCCGTTTTTTCCCTGTAGGGCGGGGCTGTAACCTCCGTGGTACTGGGTAGCTCCGGGCCAACCCGGACGCCCCACACAACTCGGCCGGCCTCCTGGGGGATCTGTGTGAGCGCGTTGCGAGAAGCTGTCGACAAGGGCCGTGCGCCGACCCGACTGATCGCCCCCGGGCTGAAGGGCTTCAAGGAGTTCCTGACCCGCGGCAACATCGTCGACCTCGCGGTCGCGGTCGTCATCGGTACTGCCTTCACCGCGCTGGTCACCTCGCTGGTGAAAAACCTGATCACCCCGCTGATCGCGGCCATCGGCGGGCAGCCGGACTTCTCCGCACTGACCTTCACCGTCAACGGCAGCCGGTTCAACTACGGCTCGTTCGTCAACGACGTGGTCTCATTCGTGATCGTCGCGGCCGTGATCTACTTTCTCATCGTCCTCCCGCTTGCCAGGGCGAGCGGGTTGCGCAAGCGGAACGGGCGGGCCGCGGAGCCGGAGCCCACGCCGGTCAGCGACGACATCCGGCTGCTGACGGAGATCCGCGACCTGCTCGCCAGCGCCGCGGCGGCCACCGCCACGGCGCCCGCGCCCCGCTCTCCCGGCCAGAGCTGACGACACATCCGGAGCTGGCATATCCAGAACCGACGACGGCCAGCGGCAGCACCGCCCGCCACGCCCGGCCGGGCCGGCCCGAAGGCCCGGCCGGCGCGAGCCGAGGGCGCCTGTCGTCATGACGGTTCCGCGGAACGGTAGCGTTCGAGCTCTGTGAACGGTAGCCTCCGGGGCCTGTAAACGATCAACCCTGCCGGGGCTGAGGCCGGGGCTCAACTGTCGTCCGCAAGCCATGAGAAGACCCTGTGGGTCCCCTACCTGCACCGCGCGTTTCCTGCTGGCACCGACCGCCGTGACGTGGACGGACGGGTCAGTCGCATGCACGTGGTGCGCAACCGTGCCGCGCACCACGAGCCCCTGTCCCGTCTCGATCTTGCCGCGGTCCTCGGCGACCTGCTTTTCCTCGTTCATCTGATAGCGCCGCCACTTGCCGACTACGTGACCGCGGCCAGCTGGGTTCCCGCGTTGATCGCTGCCCGGCCGCATCCAGAGATGAGTGCGTAACGGTCTCAACCACTCCGGGAGTGGATCATGTGGCCGCCGGGGTACTTCCCCGCTGCCGAACATCGGCGTGGTCCGGCGGTCCCGGTCTGCCGGCGTGTGATCCGAGGAGGAGCCGGTGGCGGCGGTCCTGCCGCGCTACCGGTCGTGCCACCTGCCGCGCCGTCGTATCGGGCCGGCGTATCGGGCCGGCGTATCGGGCCGGCGAAGCGGACCGGGCTCTGGTGGGGCCGGGCCGGGCGGCAGGTCCGGGGCAATCGGGTCGCTATGCTGGCTTTCCGCTGACTACAGTGGCCTGTAGCTGTCACGAGCAGCAGTAGATATCGCGGGGGGTTCCGGTGCTGCGAGGCGGCCATCATCGCCCCGTGACGGGTATGGACAGCGTCGCGCGGCAGCGACGGCGGCGTCCGGGCCGGTTACGGGCCCGAGCCTGGTTACCGGCGGCCGCGGCGGCCGTTGTGATCGTGGGGCTGGCCGCCGTGACGGCGGTCGTACCGCCGCTGTCCGGGTGGCCTGCGGTGGCCGCGCCGGTGTCCGATCAGCGGCCGGTGTTCCAGGTACGTGTCATGGAGCTGCCGGCGCAGGTCGACCGGACCGTCCTGGACAACCTGAACAGCCTGCTCAACGGGGTTCCGGACGGCGACGGAGCCGTCGTGGTGCGGGTGACCGGCGCCGCCGGGCTGGCCGGTGACCAGGACAGGCCGGCCGCCCTGGATACGATCTTCGATCGCCGGGACAGGCTCGTCGTCCAGGTCGCCCTGCCGGACCGTTCCCGTACCGGCGCGCAGCCCGATCTCGGGACGGCCGGTTCGTTGCTGCTGGCCGTGGCCGGCCACCGGTTCGCGGACGCGGACTCCGCCCGCGCCGCCTTCGCCCGCAACGACAGCGGGGGCGGGCAGCAGGCACCCTGCAAGAAGCAGTGCCGGGAGCAGGTGGCGGGTACCGGGACGGAACGCGAATCGCGGATGTACGCCACCAACACCGACCCGTTCGTCCTGGACGTCACGCTCAGGCGGGTGTTACAGGTGGACTCCTCGAGCACCCCGTTCACCGGGCCCGGGGATTCGCTCCTGTCGGAGCGGGACGACTCGGGCCGGTCGTTCTGGTTCTACGTGCTGATCGTCGCCGTGCCGCTCGGGCTGGTTGCCGTGCTCTGGCGGCGCGGCCTGTCGAGCCGGAAGGGCGGCGGTGCCGACAACGGGCCGACCACCGCCGCGCCCCGACGGCACGGCCCACCATCGGCGGCGCAGCAGTGGCTGGTTCGCTGGCGTCGCCTGCTGGGCCGGGAGGACGACGGTGCCGGCGGCGGCGACAACGACGAGGACGACGAGGACGACGGGTATGGCGGCAGGCGGCCGCTGTCCCCGGTCGCGCAACCGAACGTCGGCATCGGCTCGTTCGGCGTCGTGCATTCCGCTTTCGATCCGCAGGGCTACGTCGAGGTCGACGGCGGGCTCTACCGTGCGACCTGGAAGGGCGGCCCGGGGGCAAGCCGGCCGCGTGTCGGCGACCAGGTGCTGCTGAGGACGCACAGGGTGGACGGGCTACAGGCCTGGCCGCCGCACGGCAGCCCAGACCGGTAGCCCGCAGTGACTACGCAGACGGGGACACATCGGAAAATGGCACCTCGTAACAGCTCTGACAGGCCAGCGGACCGTCAGCAGCCGCGGGACATCATCGGGAACATTCCCATTCCCCGGCCGAGCCATCGCGTGCTCGTGGTGTTGTGCATGGACACCTCGTACTCGATGCGTGGTGAGGCGATCGGCAGGCTCAACGACGCGCTCGCCGGCTGGGCGCGCAGTATGCGGGCCGGCGAGAAGATGGCGCGGACCACCGAGTTCGCGCTCATCACCTTCGGCGCCGGGGGAGTGCGCAAATGGCGCGGCAGCGAGAGCTTCGACCCGCGCAGCGACCGGACCCCGTTCGTGCCGGCCCACAGTTTCCAGCCGCCGAAACTGACCGCCGACGGGGTGACGCCGCTGGTCGAGGCGGTCCGGCTGAGCATCTCGGTCATCGAGGCGCGCAAGCGGCAGCTGGCCCGGGAGAAGGTGACCTGGAAACGTCCGCTCGTCTGGCTGGTCACCGACGGCCGGCCGACCGACGACCAGGGGCATCCGAGCTTGGACTGGCGGCCGTTGGCGAGCGAGATCCGCGGGCTGGAGGCGAACCAGAAACTGGCGCTGTTCGCGATCGGCATTCCGCCCATCGACGACCAGGGCCAGGAAACCCTGCGCGAGCTGGCCCCGGAGCGGAACATGATGTACGGACGGTTCGACTTCAGCGACATCCTCGTGCAGCTGGACAGAAGCGTGGAGGACCCCAACTACAAACTGCGCGGCTACCAGCCGAGGCAGGTATGACCCCCGGCCGGCGGTCCGTGGCCGTCCGGAGCGGTGCCGGCGGCCGGCCCGACCGGTGGCGTATCCGGGGGGCCAGCGTCCAGGGGTATTCGCACGTGCGGGAGGGCAGATGGTGCGAGGACTCCTTCGCCCACCTGTCGCTGGGCGGGCAGGGGCCGCTGCCCGACGTCCACGTGCTGGCGGTGGCCGACGGCGCGGGATCCGCGCCCCGGTCGGCCGAGGGCTCCCGGCTCGCGGTCGCGATCGCCACCCGGCTGGTGCGTGACCGGATCCACCGCGCCGGCCGGTCCACGACCGCGCCCGAACTACAGCGGATCCTGGCGGACGCGCACGAGGAGATAGTCGCCGAGTTCCGGCGGATCGTCGCCGCGATCGCCGGGCCGGAGCACGTCGGCGAGTTCGCGACGACGCTGACGGTCGTCGTGCTCGCCCATCCCGTCGTCGGCTGTCTCGGCATCGGGGACGGCTTCGTCGTCGTCCGCACGGGTGAAGGCGGACAGGATAACCTGCACCTGCTCGACGCCGGGACCGCCGACGCCGAGCACGCCACCCACGCGGTCTTCCTGACCTCGGACACCAGCCGGGCCGCCCGGGTGAACGCCGTCTACGACCCCTGGATCAGCGGTGTGTTCGTGTCGACCGACGGCCTGATCCCCGCGACCCTGCGGCGGGACGACGACGGCCGGCTGGCGGTGTCCCGGGAACCGGTCATCGACACCGTGCTCAGGCTGCTCGACGACGATCATTTCGACGCCTCCGGGCTCGTCCAGCTGCTGTTACGGGCGGACGTCACCGAAGCGACCCAGGATGACACGACGCTGTTGGTGGCGGTCCTGTGCCGGTGACGGAGATCTTTGTCAACGGGCGCAGGCTGACCTGTTCGACCGTGCTCGGCGCCGGGACCGAGTCGGTCGTCCACGCCGTGGACGGTGACTCCCGGCGGGCGGCGAAAATCTACCGGGAGCCCGACGCCCGGCGCACCCGCCGGCTGGAGTGCATGCTGCGTGCCTTCCACGCGTCACAGTTCGTCGATCCCGTTTCCGGTCATCCAGGGCTGGTGTGGCCGGAGGAACTCGCCCGCGACTCCACCGGGGCGGTTCTCGGATATGTCATGCGGCGCTCCGAGGACCAGCCGCTGAGCACGTTCTTCGAGCACTACACCCGGCTGACGAACTTCCCGGGCAAGGACTGGAAGTTTCTGCTGGGGGTGGCCAGCAACCTGAGCCAGCTGGTCGCCGTCCTGCACGACCAGGAGATCGTGATAGGCGACCTGGCACCGTCGAACATTCACGTCCGCGCTGACGGGCTGATCAGTTTTCTCGACTGCGACTCGTTGCAGTTCCGGTACGACGGGGAGGTTTTCGCCTGCCACACCGTCACCCCGGAATACGCCGCGCCCGAGCTGCTGCCCGAGCTGTCCGGCCGCAAGAGCGTCGAGACGGACCGGTTCACCCTCGCCGTGCTGATATGCCAGCTGCTGCTGTGCGGGGAGCATCCCTTCCAGGGGATTCCGGCCCGGGAGCTGGACGTCGACCCGTCACCCGAGACGAACATCCAGTACGGCATCACCGTCCTGACGGCGCCCAGGGAGGTCGAGGTCCCGGACGAGGCCGTCGAGCCCGACGTCCTGCCGCCGCCGATCGCCGCGCTGGCCAGGCAGACGTTCGGGGCGGGCCACGGCACGGCCGGGTCGCGGCCGGCCGCGCAGGAGTGGGCCGACGCGCTCGACCTGGCCTGGGACGACGTCCAGGTGTGCGGCAACCGGAGGGGCCATACCTACAGCGGGCATCTCCCGGAATGCCCGTGGTGCGCGCGGGCCCGGACCGGCCGTTTCGACCCGTTCCCGGCGCTGTCGCACCTTGCCGGCGGTGCCGACGGCGGCGCTGCCGGCGGTGGCGTGGCTCCCACCACGAAGGTCACCAATGTTGTGCTGGCTGTCGCGATCCTGCTGCTTCTCGCGCTGGCGGTCGTCGTTGCCGTGGTCACTCGGTAGCCCGGTGCCCGGCGGTCCGCCGGCCGGGTGATCTCGACAGATGTGACATCGACAGATGTGACATCGACGGAGACGGCGGAGACGGAAGCGGCATCGGCAGAAGGAGGTGGAGACAGCCGTGTATCCCACAGGCACACACCCACAGAGCACCCTGATTCCGTTCTACCTCGTGGTGGACGTCTCGCAGTCCATGGACGGGCCACGCCTGGACACCGCGAACCTCATTCTGCGGCGGATCGGGGAGGCGTTGGCCCGTGATTCGGTCGCCGCCGCCCGGGTCCGGGTCGGCATGATTGACTTTGCCGGCGGCAGCCGGACGGTGCTGCCACTGTGCGACCTGCTCACCACGACGACGTTCCCCCAGCTGGCGTGCCGTGACGACGGCACCCGATACGCGCCCGCGTTCAACCTGTTACGGGCCACCGTCGACCGCGACCACCGCCAGTTGGAGGCCGACGGTTTCGCCGTGGGCCGCCCCGGGGTGTTCTTCCTCAGCGACGGTGAACCCTTCGATGATCCTCCCGGTGCCTGGGAGGAGGCGTTCGCCACCCTGCTCAGGGAATGCCCGGCCATCCCGCACATCATCCCCTGCGCCGTCGCCGACTCGAATCCCGAGATCATGCGGGTGCTGGCTCATCCGGCGCCGACGGCGCCGTTGTTCATACAGAGCCGGCTGGCCAGCCCGGAAAGCGCGATCAGGAACCTGACCGAGATCATCGTACGAAGTGTTGTGGCCTCGGGCCACCAGGAGATGGTGGTGATCGATGAAACGGACGTCCACGCCCTCGACACGGTCATCGTCGATCCGCCCGAGTCCTGGATCGACCCGGACGTTCGTTACTGAGAGCATTCCATGAAATGGCAGAGTGTTGCTGTCGAGCGGCAGCGGCTGGGCCGGGCCGATCTGCTGAGCCGGGGCGGGCAGGCCGTCGTCTACCGGCTGCCCGAATTCGGCCTTCCCGAGGTGGGGGTGCCGCTCGTCTACAAGGAGTACCGCTCCATCGTGGGGCGGGTGCCGGCCCAGGGCCTCGCCAACATCATTGCGCTGCGGCTGGCGCTGCCGGCGGACCAGCGCCTGTGGTTCGACACGCATCTGGCCTGGCCACTGCGGATCGTGGTCGACGGTGACGCCGACTCCGCCCGCGCAAAGGTGCTCGGAGTCGTCATGCGGCTCATACCCGACGCCTTCTTCCAGGTCTTCCCGGCAGCGACGGGAGGGCCACCGCAGCGCCAGCCGTGCGAAGCGCGGTCGCTGTTCGCCGGTCCCGAGCAGATGCGGGCGCTCGGTCTGCCGTTCCCGGACCGTGCGCAGCGGTGGTGGCTGTGCCTGCGGCTGGCCTACCTGGTGGCCTTCCTGCACAACCAGGGCATCGTCTTCGGTGACATCTCCGCCCGTAACGCCCTCTACCGTCTGCGGCCGACTCCGGATGTGCTCCTGGTGGACTGCGACGCGGTACGGAAGGTCGGCAACGCGGCGGTTGTCGACCAGGGCCACACGCCGGACTTCTTCCCCCCGGCGATACACGAGCCGCAGTCGATCAGCTCTGACCTGTTCAAACTCGGCCTGTTCATCGTCCGTATCCTCGCGCCCGGCCGGACGGTCACGCCGGAGAGCGCCGTACGGGCTGTCGAGGGTGTTCTCGGCCGGGCCGGCGTGGATCTCGTGCGGGCCAGCCTGTCCGCTGAGCCGCGGGACCGGCCGGCGGCGCTGCTCTGGTACCGCTACCTGCGCTCCGGCGCGGGCTCCCATCCCGGGACGCTGCCGTTGCGGGGCTGAGGGCCTGAAGGCGGCCCACGTCCTCCGCGGCGGCGTCGATCGGTGGACGAGCGCCAGCAGATCTTGCTGTGGGGCCCTGCCGCGGCGGGACGGGGCCGTTGCTGTCGCAAGATCTGAACAGACGATCGTACGTTTGTGTGTCGTAGCGGACACGGCGACATTGACACAGGTCACACAGGGAACTAAGGTCGGCGGAAAACAATCACTTGTTTGTTAGTGTGACCACCGTCTGGGGTGTGAGTTTGCTGCTGGCTGTGATGGTCGCGCCCGAGGAGGCGCGAGGGTGGATTCTGCCGGCGCGAAGCAGGGCATAACGGGCCGCCCGGCCCGCCTGCACCACCTCGACCGAGGGAGAAGGAGGGTCCCGTGAGCGCTACCGATGTCATCACGTCCCCGCTGGGAGGGGGAGCGGACACAAACAGATCCGCTCTGGCTCAGGCCGAGCGTCGGAGCATGAGCCGCAACTCGCAGTTACTCGTCGCCTGGTGCGGCCCGGCCATGTTCGTTTTATTCGTGATCGGGAGTGTCTGGCTCGCCCGGTACTTCCCGCCCGCCATCCACCCGAATGATTCCGCCCAGGAGGTCGCGCAGTACTACCGGGACCACAAGGACGCCATTCGGGTCGGTCTCGTGTTCACCTGTCTGGCCTATGCGCTGATGGGCGTCTGGGGCGTGTGCATGGCCGTCCAGACCCGGCGCAAGGAAGGGCTCTTCCCGGTTCTGACCTACGTCCAGCTGACCTGTATGGCCGCGGGTACCGCGCAGATCGTCGTGAACTGCGGTCTCTGGGCCACCGCCGCCTTCCGCCCCGGGGAGACATCACCGGAGATCACGCAGGCGTTCAACGACGCGGGCTTCATCATCCTGCTCGGCACCTGGATGCCGTTCACCATCTGGGCCATCGCACTCGGGCTGAACATCCTGCTGGACAGGACGACACCGGTTTTCCCGCGCTGGACGGGATACTTCAGCATCTGGTCGGGTGTGTGCTTCATGCCCGGCGGGACGGTGTGGTTCTTCAAGAGCGGGCCATTCGGCTGGACCGGTGTGGTGTGCCTGTGGGTGCCGTTCGTGGTCTTCGGCGCCTGGGTGCTGTACTTCAGCTACCTGTCGATGCAGAACGTCAGGCGCGGCTTCGTCCATGAGCAGGACCTTGCCGCCGTGTCGTGACCATGAGTGTGCCGTCCGGGATGGATCCGTTCGTGGACCCGTTCGCCTCGCGCACCGCGAGGGCGCCCCAGTGGCGTCCTCGCGGTGGGGGCCGGGTGCCGGGCGAGATCGGTATCTGGGTCTTCATCTTCGGGGACATGCTCGTCTTCGGGCTGTTCTTCGGTGTGTTCGTCCACGAACGGTCGCGGAGCACCGAGCTCTTCGAGCAGGCGCACGAAACCATGAACCTGACGTTCGGCGCGGTGAACACGTTGTTGCTGCTGACCGGGTCGATGTTCGTCGTGCTGGGCCTGAGCGCGTTGCGCGGAGGGGCTTCCCGGCCCGGCTCGCGGATGATCCTCGTCACGCTGCTCTGCGGCGCCGGCTTCGTCCTCAACAAGTACCTGGAGTACTCGGACAAGATTGACGCGGGGCACACGCCGTCGGCCAACAGCTTCTACATGTACTACTTCGTCTTCACCGGTATCCATCTGTTGCACCTGCTGATCGGAATGATCGGCCTTGTGATCATGTACAGGATCGCCCGCAAGCCGGTCCTGGAGGCCCGGGACATACGTAATCTCGAGGCCGGCGCCTGCTACTGGCATCTTGTCGACCTGCTCTGGATAGTCCTGTTCGCGCTGCTGTACCTGATGAGGTGACCAGATGTCGACGCATGCCGGGAGCGCTGCCGTCAGGAGTTCCGTCCTCAGGAGTTCTGTCCGCAGGAATCCGACCGTCGTCGCCTGGCTCGCGCTCATGGGCGCGACCGTGGTCTCCTGGTATCTCGGGGAGGGGCACGGCGCCCCGGCGGCCGCGACGGCCGGTGTGATTGTGGTGGCCTTTTTCAAGGTGTACCTCGTCGGCCGGTACTTCATGGAGCTCCGGGAGGCTCCGCGAGTACTGCGTCTCCTGTTCACCGGATGGGCCGTGGTGGTGTGTGCGGTTCTCGTGGCCATGTACCTTGCCGCCGGCGGCTGAAACGGCTGGCCGGTGCCGTGGTGTGGGGCGGCGTTTCCCGGGACCGTGGGTTTTCTCGCTGTCGCGGATACCGGCAGGGATGGGAATCCCGTCGACGACGCGGTGGGCCCGCGGGCGTGGCGCACCGCCGAACTGATCGAGGAGACAGATGACACAGCAGGTTGTAACCGAGCCCGGCAGCCACCGCTCACGTCCCCGGCCCATTGCCACGGGTGTCATGACAAGGCTTCCGCCGCTCCTTCAGCGGGTGACCGTCGACGTCGGGCAGAGCGGGCAGTTACTCGGGCGGCTGGCGACCACGGCGGTACGCCAGCCGCGGGGGTACTGGGGGAGTACCCGTGACGAGATGTACGCGATGCTGCGCTTCTGCTGGCTGCCGTGCAGCCTCGCGGTCGGCGGCTTCACGTTCCTCATCGCGAACTACGCGTACGACCTGCTCAGCCTGCTCGGTGGGCAGAACCGGCTGGGCACCTACTTCGTGATGGCGAGTCTCCGGGAGATCTCGCCGTTCTGCACCGGGATGGCCGTCGCGGGCGTGATGGGCACGGCCATGACCGCGGACCTCGGCGCCCGGCGCATCCGGGAGGAGCTCGACGCGCTGAAGGTGCTCGGGATCGACGCGACACGGATGCTGGTGCTCCCCCGGGTGCTCGCCATCACGATCATGACGGTGGCCTTCACCATCATCGGCGGCCTGCTCGGCATCATCATGGCGATGCTTTCCGCGACCGTGTTCGGCGCGACGTCCACCGGCGGTTATTTTGCGAATTTCCTGTCGAGCCTGACGGCCCCCGAACTGGTCGGCGTCCTGATCAAGTCCACGCTCACCGGCCTGTTCATCGGTATCGTCTGCGCGCAGAAGGGGCTCACCGCGCGTGGTGGGTCGGAGGGTGTCGGACGGGCCGTCAACGAGGCGGTGGTGCTGTGTTTCGCCGCCGTGTGGGTGATCAATTTCATGGCGAACGCGACGCTGCTGGGCCTGAACCCCGACATGCTGGTGAACCGGTGAAAGGGGTTCGACGGTGACCGTGACAGAAAACAGCAGTGATGTCGCGGCGAAGCCGCTGACAGATACCGGTACCGGCAACTTCGGTTCCTACAGCAGTGAACGGTCGTTGGTGTACGACCTCGGTGAGATCGCCAGGTTCACGGTCACCTCCGTGCGCCGCCTGCCGGGGGTGCGCCACTACGGCTCCGAGGTGCTGCGCCAGGCCGGGATCGTGATCCTGTCCAGCTCCGGGATCATCTGGTTCATGATGGCGATGCTGGCCGCGGAGGCCTCGTTGGAAGGCCACTATCTCCTCAGCCAGCTGGGCGCCGGTAGTTACACGGGGGTGTTCACCTCGACCGCCGACTACACGGTCGCCCCCGAGATGTGGGGGTGGATTCTCTCGGCGAAGGTCGCCTGCGGGCTGGTCGCCGAGCTCGGCTCGATGCGGATCAGCGAGGAGATAGACGCGCTGGAGGTCATGGGCCTCGACTCGCACTCGTATCTCATCAGCACCCGGCTGCTCGCGGTCGTCATCGTCACGCCGTTCATGTTCATGATAGGTACCGGAATCATGTACTGCGTCGAGTACATGCTGAACGTGCACGTGTTCCACAGCGTGTCCGCGGGCGGGTATCTTTCCGTCTTCTGGGCCTTCCAGACCCGGCAGGACGTGTTGTTGTCGCTGGCCATGGGCGCAATCATGGGAATGATGATTGTCGTTGTCGGCTGCTACTACGGGTACACGGCCAGTGGCGGCCCGGTCGGGGTCGGCAAGAACACGGCGAAATCCATGGTGATCAATCTGGTCATCGTCAGCGTGATCGGGGCGGTGTTCCAGCAGATGTTCTTCGGGTCGCTGACACGCGCGCCCATCGGGTACTAGACCATGGCCGGCAGATGTTCGACCGCATGGGCGGCACCGCGTTCGTCTCGCTCGACACCCGTCAGCGACGGCACGGCGCGATGAGTGACGCGATGTTGGCGCAGTTCGCGTTCGCTGCCGTGTTCTTCGTTATCGGATGCTGGGGGCGACGACACGCCGCCGATCTCGTTTCTCGGGCCCTTTCCCGCGAAGCGCGGACAGCAAAGGAACAGTCGCTGCGTCGGGGGGCACGCTACTGCCAGATCGTTGCGGTGCTCTTCATCGTGTTCGGGGCGACCGGGCAGACCTTTCCTCTTGGCCTCCCATTTGACGGTCCCATGTAACGGGAAACACGGATCGTGATGGCAGCACTGTCGATCGGATACGGGCGAGACCCGGGCTGGGAGGTGCCCACGCCAGGCCGGTGCGGGCACCACGGCGACGGCAGGGTGCTTCCGCGTGCTCGGGTGGCCTGTTCCACGGCACGCCCCCTTCCTGGCCGACGTCACGCGTCTTCCGGACGCTGGGGCTGGCCGCGGCAGGTCCTGACATGCTGGGCTGGCGGCTGTGACGCATGTTGTGCTGGCACCCGACAAGTTCAAGGGATCGTTGAGCGCCGCCGAGGTGTGCGCGGCGCTGGCCGAGGGGCTGCGCGCGGCCCGCCCGGACGTGCACACGGTGTCCCTGCCGGTGGCGGACGGTGGCGACGGCACAGTCGAGGCCGCGCTGTCGGCGGGATACCGGCGGGTCGCGGTGACCGTGGAGGGGCCCACGGGCGAGCCCGTCGACACGGCCTACGCCGAGTGCGACGGCACCGCGATCGTCGAGCTGGCCGATGCCTGCGGCCTGCGCCGGCTGCCGGGCGGGCGTCCCGCGCCACTGACGGCGTCCAGCTACGGGGCGGGGCAGGTGCTCGCCGCCGCTCTGCGCGCCGGCTGCCGGCGGGTGGTGCTCGGTATCGGGGGCAGCGCGAGCACCGACGGCGGTGCCGGGCTGGTCGAGGCGCTGGGCGCCGTCCTGCTCCCCGGGAGCCCCGGGAGCCCCGGGAGGCCCGGGAGCCCCGGGAGGCCGGGGAGGCCGGGGA
>NZ_CEVIVD010000032.1:43795-48486 GCF_982290655.1 Protofrankia sp. CiP1_Cm_nod3 | reverse complement strand
CTGCCCGGTGCTGGCTGCCCGGTGCTGGCTGCCCGGTGTGGACCGCCAGCCGGCCCGCGTCAGGCCGGTCGGCCTCGGCGTGCCGGGCCGGGTCCGCCGTCCGCACGGGTGAGGTGTGCGCGGATCCGGGGCGACGTCCCGTACGCATACATCCCTGTTGATCAACAGGGAAACACAAAACTGCTGTCGCGACGCTTGCGACAAGAATGTTTTCCGAAAGGACCAGCATGTCCCGCACCACCCGTGGCATCGCCGTGCTCGGCGCCGCCCTCACCGGTGTGATCGCCTTTGCGCTGCCGGCGTCCGCGCACGTCACCGTGCAGCCGAAGACAGCGGTCGCCGGCAGTTACACCACCCTGTCGTTCAAGATCCCGACCGAACGGGACGACGCCGCCACGACCAAGCTGGAGGTCCAGTTCCCGACCGACACCCCGATCAGCTCGGTGTCGGTCGAGCCACACCCGGGCTGGACCTACCAGGTCGCCAGGACCAAGCTGGCCGAGCCCATCAAGACCGACGACGGGTCGGTCTCCGAAGTGGTCTCGCAGATCACCTGGACCGCGTCATCCGCCGACACCGCGATCAAGCCGGGTGAGTTCGCCGTGTTCAACGTCTCGGCCGGGCCGCTGCCCGCCAAGGCGGGCACGATCGCGTTCAAGACCCTGCAGACCTACAGCAGCGGCGAGGTCGTGCGCTGGATCGACGTGGCCCAGCCCGGTCAGGACGAGCCCGAGCACCCGGCACCGTCCCTGACCCTCACCGCGGCCTCCGGCGGCGGCGCGGACGCGCACGGCGGCACGGACGCCCACGGCGCCTCGGCGGCCGGCGCGCCCTCCGCCGGCACCGGCACGGCGGCGTCGAACAGCGTCGACAACTCCGACGGCACAGCCCGTGGGCTGGGCATCGCCGGGCTGGTCACCGGCCTGATCGGCATCGGAGCCGGCGCGGCCGCCCTGCGTGGCGGACGCCGCCGCGACACGACCGTCTCCTGACCACCCCTCCTGATCAGCGGTGAGCCGCGGGCGGCACAAGAAACCTTCGCGCCGCCCGCGGCTCTATCAGCCACGGCCTCCGGCAGCACGAAAAAATCTTCGCACCGCCTTCGGCGGAGTCTGGAGCGCCGCGCCAAGTAACGCGGATCCCATCCACGACCATCCGCACAGGCCATGATCCGGAAAATTTTGTCGTTGTGTACGCTTTTTGACCGCAAAAGCGTACACAACGACAAACTTGCGCCGATCTTCTCCGGCGGCCGGCGCCCATCGAAACCTGCCACCGTTCGGATGGATACGTGGGGATACGTATGGTTACCTGACCGGCGCTCTGGAGTTCCTGGCCAGCACGTCATCACCGGTGCCGTTGCGTCGGGGGCCGGCCCTGCCGGTAGCGTCGGGAGGGTGCCCCGGATCGCCCGCCTGTACCGCTATCCGATCAAGGGCCTGTCGGCCGAGGCGCTGGACTCGATGGCGCTGTCAGCGAGCGAAGGCCTCCCCATGGACCGGGTGTACGCGCTGGCAAGACCCGAGACGGTTCTCGACGACGCGCATCCACAGCCCCTGCCGAAGACGTGTTTCCTGACGCTGGCGAAGGACGCGGAACTGGCCCGCGTCGCCAGCCGGTACAACACCGCCACCGGCCTGCTCACCCTCGACCACCCGGACCGGAAACTGACCGCCGACCTGGGCGGCACGCGGGGCCGGGCGGCGGTGGAGGACTACTTCGCGACGCTGCTCGCCGACACCCTGCACGGAGGCCGGCCACGGCTGGTGGCCGGCTCCGGCGGCCACCGGTTCACCGATGTCTCCGTCGTCTCCACCGAGATGATGCGGGCCATCTCGATCATCAACCTGGCCTCCGTGCGTGACATCGCGGACCGGCTGGGAACGGACGTCCATCACCTGCGCTTCCGGGCGAACATCTATGTGGACGATGTCGATGCCTGGTCGGAACTGGACTGGGCCGGGCGCGAGATCCACCTCGGCGAGGTACGTGTCAAAGCGCTCGTCCCCACCGGCCGGTGCGCCGCGACCACGGTCAACCCGCGGACGGGCGAGCGTGACATCAGGATTCCGAAGGAACTACAGGCCCACTATGGGCACATCAACTGCGGGGTGTATGCCGCCGTCCGCTCCGACGGCACGATCAGAACCAGGGACCAGGTCACCGTGGGCGGCCCATACGCCGACGCGTTCCCGGAACAGCTCTGAATGGGCTGAAAGCCGACCGCCGCGCCCCGGCCCGGCCCAACCTGGCCCAGGCCAGCCCAGCCTGCCTGGCCTGGCCCGACGACAACTGAGTGTCCCTCGCGCCACGCCGCCCGCGGAAACCCGGTATGACCTGTTCACCCCTGATGGACGGACACACCCGCATGCGCTACTGAAGATCCGTCCGGGACGCTTTAGGCTTCTGGTGCTGTGAGCCCCGTTCTCGCGTCAGGCCGGGCCGGGAACTTCGTCCGCGCGCTGCTGACCATCCTGGTGACGGCCCTGGTATTCCGCGAGATATACCTGCTGTGGTTCTTCCACACTCCCGCGTGGACGAGCAGGCCCAAGGAGATCCGCTGGTGCGGGGCGTGGTATGAACGGAGCAACGAGCGTGACCGTACCCTGGCGGAGGCCCGCGACCTCGCCGGTGGTTCCCTCGTCGAGGTTTCCCGTCTGCCCGTGTGGAGGCCGATCGTCGCCTACAAGCCGTCCGACGACTGCCCGCCGCACATCTTCGGCAAGGTCGGTGACGACACCTTCACCACCTATCTGATCAGCGGGGACTGACCCCGAGCCGGGAACCGGCTATGGACGCCGGGCCCGCCTCCTGCTGGGGCTGCTGGAGAACGTGCACCCGGGCATGGATCGAGTTGCGCTGCTGCAGCGCCGCACGGACGGCCCGGTGCAGACCGTCCTCCAGGTAGAGCGTGTTGTCCCAGTCGACGACGTGGGGAAACAGATCCCCGTAGAAGGTCGAGTCCTCGTCGAGCAGGACGTCCAGCGCGAGCACCCGTTTGGTGGTGACCAACTGGTCCAGCCTGACCTGGCGCGGCGGAATCGCCGCCCACTCCCGCTGGCTCAGCCCGTGATCAGGATACGGGCGACCGTCACCCACCCATTTGAAGATCACCCAGCACCTCCTCGCCGAGGCCGCGACGTCGCGGAACACCTGATGGCCAGCTGACCAAAGGCCGCATGATCATGCTCCTCCTCGCGCTCGGGGCTCCCACCGAATCCGGGGCTCCCGCCGGATCGGCGAGGCCGATCCAGGAGGTCCGGATGCCAGCCTGGGAAGTCCGGAGGCTCCAACAGCCTACCGACCAGAGGCCAGATGATCGCAATCCTTCTCATGCGGCCGGAGACCTTACAGAACGCCGACGGCCTCCGTCAACCCAGCGGATCGCGACCGTTCTCCACAGTAGTTGTTCATGTATTGTCCTGGATCAACAACTTCGCTCAAACCATCACTCGAACCGTCATCCAAAATCAACACTTCGCGTATTATAGCCAACTGAAAACCGTTCATCATCGGAGTCAGGCGGCGCCGGCCGGAATCGCCCCGGAGCCGCTCCGCGACCCCGGCCCCGCCGACGCCCTGAACGGCTTCAGCGCCTCGGAAGCAGCGGCGGGCAGCGTCCACGCACACTCACCGCCTTTACAGCAGCGCCAGCATGTTTGTCAATGAGATCAACATGACTTAGTGTGATCTTTTACGATCCGTTGCCGCTCCATTGCACGCAGATCGACTGCTAATTAAGTTAGCCTTACTTAATGGAAGGCAACCACACTTTAGCGGAGGGTATCGTGACGGCACTGACACCGCTCGAGGAAGCGACACCCGGCCGGGCCCATACCGTGATCGCCGGAGCCCGTCACACTCTGCTGACACTGCCCTACGAACGCCTCTGCGGCCGGGCCGGCCTGCCCGGCACCGCGGCCGCCGGCCGTCAACGGGCCGGTTGTCCACAGAGCCGGCCGTCAACGGGCCGGTTGTCCACAGGCTGACCGTCGACGGGCCGTGGGCCCAGGTCTGTCCGCATAATCGGGATCGCGCACAGTCGTCGCATCCATGCGGGAGGTCCCGGATGCTCCACCGGATGAGAACCCGGCTGACGCCGGTCACCACCTTCACCATCCTGATCGGCGTCATCACGCTGTTCGCCATGGGCTGCTCCGGCTCGTCCGGCTCGCCCGGTACACCCGCAGCCGGCGGCACGGCGGCCCCCGGGCCCGCCAGTACGGCCCAGACGGGCCAGGTGGCTTCCGCAGATGTCCCGGTGGCCAGCCGGACGGCCGGCTTCCGCGCGCCCGGCAGCATCTCGGGGACGGTCGAGGCCGGCCTGGTCGGCCTGAAGGCGGACGGGCGGCTGAGCACGCTCACCCTGCTGTGGACGCCGAGATACACCGGCGTCCCGCGGGAGAAGGAGATCTCGGTCTTCGACATGTTCGACGGGCACAGCCCCGCGGTGACCCTGGTCGACAGCGTCAACCTGAAGCGCTACCTCGTCGTCCAGGACAGCCGCAACGTCGAGCTCGGTGCCAGCGGCCCCAGGACGAAGACCGTCAACAACACCCCGGTCAGCGCCTCGTACACCTTTGCCGCACCGCCCGCGGACGTACGGGCACTCGACGTCTACGCCGACGACCGGCTGCTGTTCGACGACGTCCCGGTCGGCCGGTGATCCCCGTGCGGACGCCGACCGTGCC
>NZ_CEVIVD010000032.1:41858-43591 GCF_982290655.1 Protofrankia sp. CiP1_Cm_nod3 | reverse complement strand
ACGCCGGCCAGGCCCGTGCCGGCCCGTCTCGGCGTGGCCGTGTCGGCGCTGGTCACCGCTGTGCTGTCGTGGCTGTGCGCGCCGGCGGCCCACGCCGCGACGGACGCCTCGACAGCTCCACCCACGGTGACCGACCAGGCGATCACCGAGTCGATCCGGGAGATCGATCCGGCGGCGGCGATCCAGCCGATCGACATCGAACGGTCCGTCGTCGCACTGCGCACCGAGCGGCGTGACGGTGCGGGCGTGGTCGTGACGATCAGCTCGGACGTGCTCTTCGCGTTCGACTCGGCCAACCTGACCGAGGCGGCCCGCGAACAGCTGGCCGGCATCGCGGCACAGCTCGTCAGGGCGACCGGCACGGTCATCGTCAACGGCTACACCGACAGCATCGGTACGCCCGCGTACAACGTGATCCTGTCCCAGCGACGGGCGGACGCCGTCGCGAACCTGCTGCGTCCGAAGACTCCGCCCGGCGTCCTCGTCTCGGCGACCGGGCACGGCGCCGCCAGCCCGGTCGCGCCGAACACCAACCCGGACGGCTCGGAGAACGCCGCGGGCCGTGGCCAGAACCGACGGGTCAGCATCATCTACCGCACATCATGACCGTCACCCACGACGATCGACGCCGAATCCGCACCCAGCCGTCACGAATATCCGCTGTCATGACCTTTTTGGATACGGTCGGTATCACAGTCCGGGGCCGTGGCGGCGGGTCCGTGGCCGTTCGTGCCCGCGTGGACCGCATCAGCCTGTGCGGGTGAGATGACTGGTGGGGACGCAATCCGCAATGCCGGACGCGTCCGGTGGTCGTACCGTCTCGGAACATGACCGAGGCAACGCGGTGGTTGTCGAGCTCCACATTCAGGAAATCAGCCGTATGGCCGGTGGGCCCCGCGGAGCAGGACGTGGTCACGGCCGCCTGGTGGCCAGCCCGGCCTGACAGCCCCATCGGTCCGGCCGCGTCGGATCCGCGGGTCATATCCGATTCACCGGCCGGACCGGATGAAAGGCGAGGATGCGGAACGTTCCCGGCCGTGGTTCTCGACCGGGCGACGGTCGCCTACGGCCGGATCCCGGTTCTGGAGAACGTCCACGGAACGGTCGAAGCCGGCCACATCGTGGCCGTCATCGGCCCGGACGGCGCCGGGAAGTCGACGCTGATGAAAGCGCTGCTCGGGCTTGCCCCGGTGGTGAGCGGATCGGTGACGGTACTCGGCTGCCCACCGATGCAGGCCCGCCGCCGGGTCGCCTACGTCCCGCAGGTCGACGCGCTCGGGCCCGACCCGCGGGTGACCGTCGCCCAGGCCGTCCTCATGGGTCGTTACCGCTCGCTCGGCTGGGTGCGGCGGCCCACCCGCACGGACCGGGCCATCGCGGCACGCGCCCTGGAAACGGTCGGGCTCGCCCAGCATGCCGGGGAGCGGTTCGAGGCGCTGCCCGGCGGGCAGCGCCAGCGGGTGCTCCTCGCCCGTGCCATCGCCCAGCAGCCGCGTCTGCTGCTGCTCGACGAGCCGTTCGACGGCGTGGACGTCCTGTCCCAGCAGGCGTTGCTGTCCGCGCTGGCAGCCGTGCGCTCGGCCGGCACCAGCGTCATGATGTCCACGCACGATCTCGCGCTGGCCCATCTGACCTGCGACAGCGTCTGGCTGCTCAACCGCCGCCAGTTCGGCTCCGGACCAGCGGCGGCCACCCTCACCCCGGAGAAGCTGCGCATCACCTACCACGGCGGC
>NZ_CEVIVD010000032.1:41208-41833 GCF_982290655.1 Protofrankia sp. CiP1_Cm_nod3 | reverse complement strand
AGCCCCCAGCACCTGCCGCATCACCGGCCGCGGCACCATCTGTCGCGGCACCGCGCCGAATAGCCGCCCAGACATCCGAATCCAGCTGTCCGAACACGCCGGTGTCGAATGATCCGCTGGACGCCCCGGCTGGGCGCCACGGCCGGACATCAGTACCGGACATCGCGAGTCAGTACCGGACATCGCGAGCGGGCATCGCGGCTGGGCGCGGGACCCACGGCCGCGGGTGATCCGTACCGGGGTGGCCCGGCGGATCCGGGCGACCCGGCAGGCCTTCGGGCCCGCGGGCCTTCCGGGCCGAAAGCCTTCCGGACCATCGGTATCCGGACCATCCGGATCCGCTTTCCGGACCACCCGGACCCGACGGAAACCGCAGCCGGCAAACGCACGACCGCTCCGTCTTCAACCCACCATGCGCCGGAAACCCGCATGGCCCGAAAAGCCCGCCCGCCGGCAGCATGCCGCAAACATGATCGCATCGCCGTTGGCCGTTGGTCCCGCACTGTGCGTGCCCGAGGTTCCGAAAAGCGTGGCCCACTCGTCATGGGCGAGAAAACCCGGTGGACGGTGCACCTACCCTTGGTTCATGGAGTTCACCCAGTCCGACAAGCTCACCGGCGTCTGC
>NZ_CEVIVD010000032.1:39733-41183 GCF_982290655.1 Protofrankia sp. CiP1_Cm_nod3 | reverse complement strand
TACGACGTCCGGGGCCCCGTCCTGGACCAGGCGACGAAGCTGGAAGCCGCTGGTCAGCGCATCCTCAAACTGAACATCGGCAACCCGGCGCCGTTCGGGTTCCACGCGCCGCCGGCGGTCCTTGAGGCAGTGGTGAACGGCCTCGCCGAGGCACAGGGCTACAGCGATTCCAAGGGCCTGCTCTCCGCCCGCACGGCCGCGGTCCGGTACGCGAACGGGAAGGGCATCACCGGTATCGACCCCGACGGGGTCTACCTCGGCAACGGCGTCTCAGAACTGATCATGATGTCGCTGCAGGCGCTGCTCAACGACGGCGACGAGGTGCTGCTCCCGGCGCCGGACTACCCGCTGTGGACAGCCGTGGTCAGCCTGTGCGGCGGGCGGCCCGTCCACTACCTGTGCGACGAGCCGGCCGGCTGGATGCCGGACCTGGACGACATGGCCAGCAGGATCACCACGCGCACCCGCGCCATCGTAGTGATCAACCCGAACAACCCCACCGGCGCGGTCTACGACCGCGAGATCCTCGAGGGCATCGTCGAACTCGCCCGCCGGCACAATCTGATGATCTTCTCGGACGAGATCTACGACCGGATCCTCTACGACGACGCCGAGCACGTCTCCACCGCGGCCCTCGCTCCGGACGTCGTGTGCGTGACGTTCAACGGGCTGTCCAAGGCGTACCGGCTGGCCGGCTTCCGCTCCGGCTGGATGGTGCTCTCGGGCCCGCGCACGCACGCGTCCAGCTATGTCGAGGGGCTCAACATCCTGGCCAACATGCGGCTGTGCGCCAACGTCCCGGGCCAGTTCGCCATGCGGGCCGCGCTCGAGGACGACGGCGGCGCGGGCGACCTCGTCCTGCCCGGTGGCCGCCTGCGCGAGCAGCGGGACGTGGTGTGGAAGCTGCTCAACGACATTCCGGGCGTGTCGTGCGTGAAGCCGAAAGGGGCGCTGTACGCGTTCCCGCGGCTCGATCCGGACGTCTACCCGGTCACCGACGACGAACGGCTCGTCCTGGACCTGCTCCTGACCGAGAAGATCATGGTTGTGCAGGGCACGGGTTTCAACTGGCCGCGGCCCGATCACTTCCGGATCGTCACGCTGCCGGACGTGGACGACCTCACCGACGCCGTGGGCCGTATCAGCAGGTTCCTCACCGCCTACGTCCAGGGGGGGGCAGTCCACCGCCAGGGTGGCCGGCCCGCCTTCGAACCGCAGCACATACCGGCGGGCTGACCGGCTCCCGGGAGACACGCTGATCCGGCCGGATCCAGAGGCGGCGGAACCGTGGCCAGATCCGTCCGATCCGTTGAATGCTGCCGGATATCAGCGTTTTCGGCGGTCTCGCGCACGGGCTCGACGAGGACAACCGTGGCCACGCTGGATCCGATCGGGAACCTGCGCCAGCCAGGAACGGCACCAGGCCGAAGATGACGATGCCGTGCGCCAT
>NZ_CEVIVD010000032.1:38255-39114 GCF_982290655.1 Protofrankia sp. CiP1_Cm_nod3 | reverse complement strand
GCCGCAGCGCTGCCCGCCCCACCGCGGAAGCCGTAGGTGGAACAGGTCACGATGACAGCGTTTTTCACCTACGGCCGCGCAAGCCGTAGGTGAAAAACGGCGTGGCAGCAGCGGTTTCCACCTACGGCTGAGGGGTGTCGGGCGGCGCGGGCGACGGAAGAGACACCCGCGCCGAAACCGTTTCGTCTCCCTGACCATGACAGAGACCCGTCGTCCGGGGCCTCGGCCGCCGTACGGTGAGAGAGTGAAGGCTGTGCCCAGCGCCGAATCCAGCCGAGCGGCCCCTGCCCCGACGGCGTCGTCCCGGGGGGCCGCGTCCGCCGCGGAACCATCGCGTGCCGGGCCGGGTGGCGGCGGACGCCGGGCCATACTCGGCCGCGGAACCACCGTCCGGGCCACCCGCCAGGGAGACGCCGTCTGCGCCGCGCTGGCCGAGATCGACGCTTTCACCAGCGCCCAGGACCTGCACGCCCACCTGCGCGACATGGGGCAGGCTGTCGGCCTGACCACCGTCTACCGGCATCTGCAGGTCCTCGCCGACCAGGGTGAGGTCGACGTGCTGCGCCGCGACGACGGGGAGACCCTCTACCGCCGCTGCGCGACCGACAACCATCACCATCATCTGGTCTGCCGCCGCTGCGGCCGGGCCGTCGAGGTCGAAGGACCCGAGATCGAGGCGTGGACCGACCGCGTCGCCGCGGCCGCCGGCTTCACCGACGTCGCCCACACCCTGGAGATCTACGGCACCTGCGCCGACTGCGCCGCCGCCGGCTCGACCGGGTAAGGCGGAAATCCCCGCTCCTGCTGGTCACGCGGTACCTGCCGCGGCCCCTGCCGCATAGCGCGGCCGGGGCCCGTC
>NZ_CEVIVD010000032.1:34664-37961 GCF_982290655.1 Protofrankia sp. CiP1_Cm_nod3 | reverse complement strand
GACCGGCACTCCAGGTAGCAGAACTCTGCCTGCGTGACCGCGTGAATGGTATTGAAAAATCTGGCCACCGCATGGGTTTTATGATCGACTACCGTAACTTCGCGGCAGACGGTCGAACATCTGGCATGATCTGATCAACCTAAAATGCCATCTTCTTGCTGCGACCCTGAGGACCGGCTCGGGTTGGGCGACTGTGTTCTGCTCGGAGTTCCCGACGGTGTCGTGGACGGCGTCCTCGTCGGTGACACCGTTCCCGACGGTGTCGTGGACGGCGTTCTCGTCGGCAACGAGCAAGGCATTGTCGAGACGGTGTCCGGTGCGAGGGCGGATGGCGTGGCCGAGGCCTTGAACGGCGTTGCGGACGGCGGCCTGGACGGTGTCGCGGGCGCTGTCCTGGCTGCTGTCCTGGACGGAATTGCGGATATCGACCGGCATGGCCCGGGCGTCGCCTGCGCGGAGGGATCGACCTTCGGCACGGGCGGCAGTTTCCTGACCTTCTTGGCTTCGTACTGTGGTGCAGTCTTCACCTGTTGAACATTCTGGATCCGGATACCGTGAACATCGCCTCCCAGGTTCAGGGTCACGATGTTCCGTTCGGTCGCCATGTCGGACTTACCGTCCAGCAGGAAGCGGAGCTTATCCGCAACATGGATGTTGTACAAGCTGTCCCTTGCCTTGCCGAGGACCGTCTGTCGGACAACGAGCAGGGTGCCGTTCGCCGGAGCTTGAATTTTTTTCGACTCGGACGCCTCGACAGAGAAAGTTCCCAATGGAGTTACGATCTGCCGTGAAGCATTTACGGTGATGCTCCCGTCGCCGGACAGCGTGAACTCGATCGGGAGAAGCGGCGGGTGGTATTTGCCCTCCAGATCGCAGCCGACGAGGACCAGAACCAGCAAGAGGGCCGACGCGACCATTTTCCCCGGACCGAACGATCGATGCATGGCCCACCTCCGTGGCATCACACCTGGACCATCACCTATGATGATCATCGGATATGCTACCGCGTGCAGGCGGCGGAGCCGGCGTCTCTGTAAGAAACACGTCACCAAGATTCCTGGAAACCCGGACTGACGCCGCGTGCCGCTCATAGATGTAGTCTCAACCGGGCTTGCGGGCCTCGATCAGGAACCGCGTCGTGTACGCGACGAAAAGACCGTCGACCTGGATACGATCGTGCAGGGCCTCAAGCTGAGGCCGATATCGGGTAACGGTGGACCCGGGACCATCCAGATCACTTTGCACGGGAAGTACTGACATGAAACTTGACTTTCGCGGTTATGCGGTGTCGGTGCCCCAGACCAGTCGGAGGGTGTGGAGTTCCGCCGGGGTCGGTGGTTCGGGTCGAGTGGGCTGAGTATCTGGTGGCGATCAGGACGCAGCGAAGCTTGCGGCCATTTCAGCGGTGGAGGGGCGGGTCTTGGTGGTGCACCAGGGGGCGCGCGTGGTGGTCGGTGGCGTCCGTCGGAGTGGTGGCCGGCGACGGTGTACCAGACAGCGGTCAGCGTCTGGCAGGCCAGGCCGAACGGGACGGTGCGTTCCACGACGGCTTTCACCCGGTCGCGGGCCTTGCCCGACGCCGAAGATCTGCTTGGCGCCCGCGATCGCGACTTCCATCGCCTGCCCGACGCCGCCACCGTCCACCTGGACTCCGGCTACCATGGCCAACCGTCTCGCGACGTGCTCGCCGCCCACCGCCTGGCCGGTGAGATCGTCCCGAAGGGGGAACGCAGCCCGGTCCAGTTCGGTCGGCGCTGGGCCGGGGAGCGCACCCACTTCTGGATGAACGGCTACGGCAAGCTACGCCGCCGCACCGAGAAGAACGGCAGGGCAGTCGATTTCTACCTGTACCTGGCGGCAGCGTTCGTCACTGTCCGTCGTCTGATCCAGGAGGCGCGGCGAGGTACCGCTGGGCCAGCCGCCCCACCACCCGTCGGCTCACGTGGGCCTGCTGCCGGTTGCTCTTGCTCGTTCTAGAGCGCCAGTCGGATAACCATACGTATCCCCCCGAACGGTGGCCCGCTTCGATGGGCGCCAGCTACCGGAGAAGATCGGCGCTATTTTGTCGTTGTGTACGCTTTTGCGGCCAAAAAGCGTACACAACGACAAAATAGCCTGGATCATGGCCTGCGCGGGTGGTCGTGGATGGGATCCGCGCTACTTGACCGGCGTTCTAGCGACCGGCGCTCTGGCCTGGGCGGCTTTCGCCGAGCGGGTCGAGCAGCGCCGGGGCGAGTTCGCGCCACTGCCGGCGGGGCAGGCCGCGGCGGTCCGGGTCGAGCACCTGGACGCACACGTGGTCGGCGCCGGCGTCCAGATGCTCCTTGATCCGGCCGAGCAGGACGTCCGGGTCGCCCCAGGGCACGATCGTGTCGACGAGCCGGTCCGAACCCGCGTCCGCGAAATCGCTGTCGGTGAAACCGAACCGGCGCAGATTGTTCGTGTAGTTCGGCAGCCGCAGGTAGGAGCCGGTGTGCCGCCGGGCCAGCTCCCGCGCGGTCTCCGGGTTGGTGTCCAGGACGAACGCCTGCTCCGGGATGAGCAGCTTGCCCGGCCCGAGGATCGTCCGGGCGCTCGCGGTGTGTTCCGGCGGCACGAAGAACGTGTGGGCGCCGTCCGCCCGGGCGCGCGCCAGCTCCAGCATCTTCGGCCCGAGCGCGGCGAGTACCCGCGGTGACGACGCCGGCGGAACCGCCCGGTACTGCTCCCGGGCGGACGCGTCCATCTCGTCGAGGTAGGCGCGCATCTGCGTCAGCGGTCTGGTGTACGGCACCCCGCGGATCTCCATTAGGGACGCGTGCGACACGCCGACGCCGAGCAGGAACCGGCCGGGGAACGCCTCGGCCAGCGTCAGCTGCCCGGCCGTCATCGTCTGCGGGTGCCGGGCGAGGATCTGCGCGATGCCGGTGGCGACGGTCAGCCGGGGGGCCGCCGCGAGCATCAGCCCCGCGGTGACCAGCACCTCCCGGCCCCTGACCTCGCCGGTCCAGACCGCGGGATAGCCCAGCTCGTCGAGTTCGGCGACGGCGTCGCGCACCACGGACGCCGGCGAGTAGTCGAACTGGCCGCTCCAGATCCCGACCTTACCGAGCGTCACCGATGCGGACGGGTCGGCGGGGCGGGCCGCGGTGGCGGGTACGCCGGGCTCCGGCTCACCGGTGGTGATGGGCGTCTGCGCAACTGTCACCGCACCACGCTATCCGGGCCGGGGCGGCGACCGCCCGTCGGGCGGCCCGGCCGCGGCACCAGGCTCCGCCCCCGGTGTTCCGGGAGCGTCGGCTGTTCCGGGAGCGTCGG
>NZ_CEVIVD010000032.1:33641-34114 GCF_982290655.1 Protofrankia sp. CiP1_Cm_nod3 | reverse complement strand
GGGCCGGATTCGTCGAGGTCAGGCCGGGCGTCCGAGCTTGCTCGCCGTGTCCGGGCGACTATCGTCTACTGCGCGGCGGTCCCGCCGACCCGCGTGGCCGGCCGCGTCGGGCGCGTCCCGTGGATGCCGACACCAACGGAGATCCACCGGGTACACCCATCGCGCAGGCCGCCACCGACGATCTCGGGAACGGCCGAGGACGACCGGAGGACGCCATGTCCACTCCTGACACAGAGTCTGCTGACACAGAGTCCACTCCTGGCACAGACCGCCTCGACGCGGACCGCCTCGACACCGTCGCCGCACCCGTCCCGCGTAACCCGACGGACGCCAGTAGTGACAACACCGCGCCGATCCGGCTGCTGACGCCGGACGGGGACCGGCTGCCCCTGGCCGCCTACGACCCGTACATCGCCGACCTCACCGACGCCGACCTGGTCGGGCTCCTGCGCGACATGGTGATCGCGCGCAGG
>NZ_CEVIVD010000032.1:32203-33258 GCF_982290655.1 Protofrankia sp. CiP1_Cm_nod3 | reverse complement strand
CTCGACGAGGAGTCGACCGCCCTGCAACGCCAGGGTGAGCTCGGCCTGTGGGCGAGCCTGCGCGGGCAGGAGGCGGCCCAGGTCGGCTCGGCGCGGGCGCTGCGCGCCGACGACATGGTCTTCCCGACCTACCGCGAGCACGCGGTGGCCTGGTGCCGGGGCATCGACCCGCTGGACGTCCTCGGCCTGTTCCGCGGGACGGCCCACGGCGGCTGGGACGTGGACGAACACGGCTTCCAGACGTACGCGATCGTGGTGGGTTCCCAGGTCCTGCACGCGACCGGCTACGCCATGGGGGTCACCAAGGAGACCAGGACGGGTCTGGGTCGCCGGCCGGTCGGGACGGCCCACCGGCCCGTCGCCACCACCGGCGGCACCGGCGGCACCGCCGGGAGCGGCGGCACCGCCGGTGACGGCGACGGCCTGCCGGCGACCCTGGTCTACTTCGGCGACGGAGCGTCCAGTCAGGGTGATGTCAACGAGGCGTTCAACTGGGCGGGCGTGTTCGAGGCGCCGGTGGTCTTCTTCTGCCAGAACAACCACTGGGCGATCTCCGAGCCGACGCGGCGGCAGACCCGCGTCCCGATCTATTTCAGGGCCCGCGGGTTCGGCATCACCGGTATCCGGGTGGACGGCAACGACGTGCTGGCGACCCTGGCCGTGACGCGCTGGGCGCTGCGGCAGGCCCGTCAGGGGCGGCCGGCCCTGGTGGAGGCGGTCACCTACCGGATGGGCGCACACACCACCGCGGACGACCCGTCCCGCTACCGCCAGGCGTCGGAGCTCGCGCGCTGGGGCGCCCTCGACCCCATCCAGCGGATGGCGGCCTACCTTCGTGGCCGCGGGCTGCTGGACGACGACGCGGCCAGCGCCCTGGACCGGGAGGCCGACGCGCTCGCGGCCACCATGCGGCAGCGCTGCCTGAACCTGCCCGACCCGGCTCCGCTGAGCCTGTTCGACCACGTGTACGCGCACGACACCGAGGAACTGGTCGACGCCCGGGCCACGTTCGCCGACTTCACCGAGACCGGCTCCACCGAGACCGACTTCACCGA
>NZ_CEVIVD010000032.1:29368-31444 GCF_982290655.1 Protofrankia sp. CiP1_Cm_nod3 | reverse complement strand
CCGGCGGGGTATGGGGGCCGGGCCGTCGACGCTGACCCTGGCCAAGGCTCTCAACGCGGGGCTGCGTGCGGCCATGGAGGACGACCCGAGGGTCGTCGTGATGGGCGAGGACGTCGGCCGGCTCGGCGGGGTCTTCCGCGTCACCGACGGGCTGCTGGCCGACTTCGGCGAGGACCGGGTGATCGACACCCCGCTCGCAGAATCCGCGATCATCGGGACGGCCATCGGGCTGGCGATGCGCGGCTTCCGGCCGGTGTGCGAGATCCAGTTCGACGGCTTCGTCTACCCCGCCTTCGACCAGATCGTCACCCAGCTGGCCAAGATGCACTATCGGACGCGGGGCCGGGTCCACCTGCCCGTGACGGTCAGAATCCCCTTCGGCGGCGGCATCGGCGCTGTCGAACATCACAGCGAGTCACCGGAAGCGTACTTCTGCCACACCGCCGGGCTGAAGGTGGTGGCGTGCTCCAACCCGGTCGACGCCCACACGATGATCCGCCAGGCCGTCGCCGCGGACGACCCGGTGATCTTTTTTGAGCCCAAGCGCCGCTACTGGGAGAAGGCCGAGGTGACCACCGGCCTGCCGCTGTCGACAGCCACCCCGCTGCACGTCAGCCGGGTCGTGCGCACCGGGGAGGACGCGACGCTGGTTGCCTACGGCCCGATGGTGCGCACCTGCCTGGACGCGGCCGCCGTCATGGCCGAGGAGGGACGCGAGCTCGAGGTGATCGACCTGCGCACGCTGTCCCCGCTCGACTTGTCGCCCGTGTTCGCGTCCGTACGGCGGACCGGGCGGCTGGTGGTGGTACACGAGGCGCCGTCGAACGTGTCGCTGTCCGCGGAGATCGCCGCGCGGGTCACCGAGAAGGCGTTCTACTCGCTGGAAGCCCCAGTGCTGCGTGTCACGGGATACGACACTCCGTATCCGCCATCTCGTCTGGAGGAGCACTACCTGCCGGACGTCGACCGGGTGCTCGACGCCGTGGACCGGTCGTTCGACTACTGACCGGCATCCACCGGGCCACACCAGCGAAACGTTCGACAGCCTGCGTGATGCCGGAGGGCCGGGTCCCGGTCGTCAGCCGTCACTCGGTCATCGGTCGTCCCGGCCACCAGTTGGAGGTCACCGTGTCACGTGAGCAGTTCCGGCTCCCCGACCTGGGCGAGGGCCTGCCCGACGCCGAGATCGTCCGATGGCTGGTGGAGGTGGGTGAGCACGTCACCGTCAACCAGCCGATCGCCGAGGTGGAGACCGCCAAGGCGCTGGTGGAGGTGCCCTCCCCGTTCGCGGGCGTGCTGGCCGTCCGGCACGCCGAGCCGGGCGATACGGTCGAGGTGGGGCAGCCGCTGGTGACCGTCGACACCGCGCCGACGCCAGCGCCGGCGGAAGCGGAAGCGGCACTGTGGATGCCACCGCTGAAAGCAGTGCATCCAGCACCAACGGCACCCACCGGGCGGGCGGCGCCATCCCCGTCACGGCCGGCCCGGCCGCTCCGGAGAGCCGGCGGCGGCGTGGTCAGACACCTGCCGCGCCCGGCTCGGATCCCGCGTCCGGTCACCCGTCCGGTCCCGCGTCCGGCTCGCGGGAGGGAGATGGCGAGCGGATGCCCGTGCTGGTCGGGTACGGCCCGCGCGGGGGGCCAGGGGTGTCCAGGCGGGCCGCGCGCCGGAGCTCACGCCAGGACCCGACAGGCAGGGCGGACGAGGCAGCCGCGGCAACCAGGACAGGTCCGACAACCAGGATAAATCTGGCAATCGGGACAGGTCCGGCGACCAGGACAGGCCTGCCGGATCCGGCAGGCGGGGGAAGGCCGGCGGGTACGGGCGCGGACGCGGGCGGCAGCCCACGGCCGCCCGACGGCCTCGACGCGCCGCGGCGGCCGGCCCGGGCCGTCGCCGTGCTCGCGAAACCACCGGTGCGCAAGCTCGCCCGCGACCTCGGTGTCGACCTGGGCACGATCGTCGGCACCGGACCGCACGGAACGATCAGCCGCGCCGACGTCGAGGCGGCCCGGACACTCACGAACGGCCACGATGCCGGCCGGGACGCCAGCCATGACGCCGGCCGGGACACCC
>NZ_CEVIVD010000032.1:27902-29343 GCF_982290655.1 Protofrankia sp. CiP1_Cm_nod3 | reverse complement strand
CCGGACACCGCCCCGGGTGCCGGCCGGGACCGGGTCCGCCGCATCCCGGTGACGGGCCTCCGACGGGCGGCCGCGCAGGCGATGGTGACCAGCGCGGCGAACGCGCCGCAGGCCACCGAGTTCATCAGCGTGGACGTCACCGAGACGATGGCGGCCCGCGACCGGCTGGCCGCGCTGCCCGAGTTCGCCGACGTCAGGGTGACCCCGCTGCTGTTCGTCGCCAAGGCACTGCTGACGGCCGTCAGCCGCCATCCGATGGTCAATTCCCGCTGGGAGGACGCGGCCGGCGACGAGCCCGCGCGGATCGCCGTCCACGAGTACGTCAACCTCGGGATCGCGGTGGCCTCGCCGCGCGGGCTCGTCGTACCGAACATCGCGGACGCGGACCGGATGAGCCTCGTCGAGCTCGCGCACGCGCTGCACGAGCTGACCGTCACCGCCCGCGCCGGAAAGAGCACACCAGAGGCGCTGCGCGGTGGGACGATCACAATCACCAACGTCGGGGTGTTCGGCGTCGACATCGGAACCCCCCTCCTCAACCCGCCGGAAGCCGCGATCCTCGCGCTGGGAGCGATCCGTCCGATGCCCTGGGTGTACGGGGGTGAGCTGGCTGTCCGGACAGTGGCGCAGCTCGCCCTCACCTTCGACCACCGGATCGTCGACGGCGAGCTCGGCTCCAGGGTGCTCGCGGACGCCGCCCGGATGCTCACCGACCCGGCCGTGGCCCTCGCCTGGAACTGACCCACCGACGACGGCACGGGCAGCCCACCAGGACCGCGATCCGCGACCCCAGGCAGTCGAAATGATACCTTTTGCCACAAACAGGCGAGCGGACCGGGCCCCCAGAGCCATCCACCGGCGTGAACACAACAGAGCGAGCAGGAATCCCAACCAGAGCAAAGCGGGTGGGATGGGGTGGACAACGGAGGAAGAAGCTTGCCTGGTACGGTTGCGCCTTGCTTACGGCTTCCGGTACGGCTTCCGGCACAAAGGGGTGGAACGCATGACGCGCGTGGAGGCACTGCAGGCCGCGGACGAGTTCGTCGCCAAGGTCCTGACCTCCGCAGGCTCCAGCGGACGTTTCAACGGTGCTCTCAACCTCGCTGAACGGGTCGATCTGACGCTGCGGGTCGCGCGGTTCCTCCTGGAGGGGCAGGGCGCCTCCGAGACCGACGACCTGCTCAAGCGGGACATGCGCAACGAACTGGACCAGGCCTTCCCGCCGCTGCGCACGTCCTAGGACACTTCCTGTAGATCCTGAGAACACTTCCCGTAGATCCCGCTCGACGCGGGCGACGATCTGGGCACCGATCCGCGCGGACGCGGATCCATGGCACAAAGGCACAGGCACGGACGCGGCCGGCCTCGGGATGCCGACCTCATCCCGGGGCCAGGCACGGGCCCGCGGTGGCGCGGACGGGGCACCTGCCCGCGCCACCCG
>NZ_CEVIVD010000032.1:20132-27362 GCF_982290655.1 Protofrankia sp. CiP1_Cm_nod3 | reverse complement strand
CCAGCCGGCTACCGGTCAGCCGGCTACCAGCTGCCGGTCACTCAGAACGCCTCCTCGGGGAGGTCCATCAGGTCGAGGTCGGTGGCCGCCAGGACGCCGAGCCGGGCGGACAGCTCGGGCAGCACGTTCGCGGCGAACCAGCGGGCCGCGGACACCTTGCCCGCGTAGAAGGCCCGGTCCTTCGCCGACAGGGTCCCCGCCGTCCCCCGCGCCGCCAGCGCGTTCTCCGCGGCCTCGGCCTGGCGCAGCAGCAGCCAGCCGATGACGAGGTCACCGACGCTCATCAACAGCCGGGTGGTGTTCAGGCCGACCTTGTACACGTTGCGGGGATCCTCCGCCGCGCTGGTGAGAAAGCCGACCAGCGCGGCGACCATCGACTGGACGTTGTCCAGCGCGACGCCGAGGGCCTCCCGTTCGTGCCGCAGCGAGCCGTCGCCGGCGTCACCCTTGGCGAACGCCTGGATCTCGCCGAACAGCGTGCCCAGCGCCGTGCTCCGGTCCCGCACGATCTTGCGGAAGAAGAAGTCCTGCCCCTGGATGGACGTGGTGCCCTCGTACAGGGTGTCGATCTTGGAGTCCCGGATGTACTGCTCGACCGGATAGTCCTGCAGGTAGCCGGAGCCGCCGAGGACCTGGAGGGATGTCGCGAGCAGCTCGTAGGACCGTTCCGAGCCGACGCCCTTGACGATGGGCAGCAACAGGTCGTTGAGCCGTTCGGCGAGGTCGTCCCGGGTGCCCGCCGCCTGCGCCAGGGCGATCCTGTCCTGGATCGTGGCGGTGTACAGGACAAGCGCCCGCATGCCTTCCGCGTACGCCTTCTGCACCATCAGCATCCGCCGGACGTCCGGGTGGTGGATGACCGTGACGCGCGGCGCGGTCTTGTCCATCAGCCGGGTCAGGTCGGCGCCCTGGACCCGGGTCCGGGCGAACTCGAGTGCGTTGAGGTAGCCGGTGGACAACGTCGCGATGGCCTTGGTGCCCACCATCATCCGGGCGTACTCGATGACCTCGAACATCTGGGCAATGCCGTTGTGGACGTCGCCGACCAGCCAGCCGACCGCGGGCTGCTGCTCGCCGTAGCGCAGTTCGCAGGTGGTGGAGACCTTCAGCCCCATCTTCTTCTCGACGTTGGAGACGTAGACGCCGTTGCGCACGCGGGGCTCGCCGGTGTTCGGGTCCACCAGGAACTTCGGCACCAGGAACAGGGACAGGCCCTTGGTGCCCGGCCCGTGGCCGACCGGTCGGGCCAGGGTGAGGTGGAAGATGTTCTCCGGTACGTCCCAGTCACCACCGGTGATGAAACGCTTCACGCCCTCGATGTGCCAGCTGCCGTCGGGCTGGGGTACCGCCCTGGCGCGCCCGGCTCCCACGTCCGAGCCGGCGTCGGGCTCGGTGAGGACCATGGTCGCGCCCCACTGGCGCTCGATCGCGAGCCGGGCGAGGTTCTTCTGCTCGGCATTGCCGAGCCGGTCGAGGATCGCCGCGAAGGTGGGCCCGCTCATGTACATGAACACCGCCGGGTTGGCCCCGAGGACGAGCTCCGAGGCGGCCCAGGCGACCGAGGGCGGAGCGCCCATCCCCCCGAGGTGCGGCGGCACGAACAGCCGCCACCACTGGCCTTCCATGAGCTGGGCGTAGGACTTCTTGAACGACTCCGGCAGGGTGACGCTGCCGGTGCTGGCGTCGAAGACCGGGGGGTTGCGGTCCGCGTCCGTGAACGACTCGGCGATCGGGCCGGTAGCCAGCCTGTCGAGTTCGGCGAGTACCTCGTGGGCCGTGTCGCGGTCCATCTCGGCGAACGGGCCGTGCCCGAGCGTGTTGTCGACATCCAGCACCTCGAACAGGTTGAACTCGATGTCGCGGAGGTTGCTCTTGTAGTGCCCCATGGCTGTCTCCCGGGGAAGAGCCGGCCTCGGTGCTCACCGATGGGGCCGGCGTACTCCTACTGGCCAGTAACTCATACCCATGCTACCCGCCGGTAACCATCCTTGGTACGGATGCGCGGAATCCGGAACAACAAGCCGGAGCGAGCCAGGACCATGACATTGCGCAGCGAATGCCATGGCTGGCGACACTTTCCGCGACGGGGAGGCGGCCGGCGATCCTAGGAGACGTCGCCCCAGCGCAGGTTGCCGTCGGGATCGCGCAGGCAGACCACGGGACGTCCGTTGGCCCCCTGGACGACCTGGCCGGTGTCGGTGACGGTGCATTCGGCGTTCGGCACGGGAGCGGCCGGGTCGGGCGGCGGCGGGCCGGCCAGCCCCCAGCGCGGCTGGCCCGTGTCCGTCTGCTGGCAGTACAGGATCAGCCCGCTGATGGCCTGCCGCGGGGCGACATCGCGCGCGGATACGCATGGCTGACCCACGAACACCGTGGGCGACCAGTGCGACGAGTCAGAACCCGGCGGAGCATCGGTGAGGCCGCCCGGCGCGGCGGGATCGGACGCCTTCGGGGAGTCCTGCGCGCCCGGGGCCGGGGCGCCCGTCCCGCCGGTCGCGGCCGGCGGCCCGGAACGTTCGCCCGGCCCGCCCGAGGGGCCCGTGGCCGAGGCCCGCGGCGAGGACATCTCGATGTCGCTGCCGGCCGACCCGCAGCCGGCCAGCAGGAGCGCCGTCATCGCGACCGCCGCGACGGCACGGGCTGCGCTTCGGGCACGGGCTGCGCTTCGGGCACGGGCTGCGGCATGGGCTCTTAGACACCCGTGTCCTGCATGTCCAGCCGCCACACCGTCCAGCTTAGGCCGTGTCAGACGGATGTTGGTCGATGCGGGTGGCCGTCCGGGCGCCACCCGCGGTCGAACATCCGTCGGACGCGGCCTGGGCGCCGGCCGGCGGGGCACGGCGGCGCGCGGGAAGAACGATCGGCCCGGCGGGCGCCGGCCGGGATTTTCCGACTGTCATGAACCAGGAGTGACCGGGTCGGGACGCGTCACTCACGACTGTGGGACAGATCACGATCACCGGAAACGACTGACATCGCCATCCTGTCCCGTACGGCGGTTCTCCGGCCTACGATCCGGCACATGGTCGCCTGCCCGACATGCGGAAAGGCCAATCAGGACGAAGCACGCTTCTGCTTCTCCTGCGGTACTCCCCAGCCCACGTTCGGGATCGGCGCCCGCAAGACCGTCACGATCCTGTTCTGCGACGTCACCGGCTACACGGCCATCGGTGAGCAGCTCGACTCCGAGCCGCTGCAGCAGGTCATGTGGCGGTTCTTCAGCGCCGCCCGCGAGGTGATCTCCTCGCACGGGGGCAGCGTCGAGAAGTTCATCGGGGACGCCGTGTTCGCCGTCTTCGGCATTCCCGTCCTGCACGAGGACGACGCGCTGCGGGCCGCCCGGGCGGCCTGCGAGATCCGTGCCAGCATGGACGTGCTCAACGCCGACCTGGAGCGTGACTGGGGGTTCCGCTTCCGCATCCGCATCGGCATCAACACCGGCGAGGTCACCGTCGGCGGGCCCGGGACGGGCGGCGGTGTCACCGGGGACGCCGTCAACGTCGCGTCCCGGCTGGAGGAGGCCGCCGCCCCCGACGAGATCCTCATCGCGGACGCCACCCTGCGGCTGATCCGGCCGCACGTACGCGCCGAACCGGTCGGGCCGCTGGTCGTCCAGGGCAAGCGGGCGCCGCTGCGGGCCCACCGCCTGATCGACCTGACCCACCCGGGGATCGGGCCGGGGGCGCGGTTCGCGCCCGAGGGCTTCGCCGCCCCGGTGATCGGCCGGGACCGGGAGCGCCGCCGCCTCGACGACGCCCTCGAGCAGGTGATCGAGGAACGCACCTGCCACCTGTTCACCCTGCTCGGCCCGGCCGGTATCGGGAAGTCCCGGATGGTCCGGGAGTTCTGTGAGGCGATGGCGCCGCGGGCGACGGTGCTCACCGGGCGCTGCCTGTCCTACGGCGAGGGCATCACCTACTGGCCGCTGATGGAGATGGTCCGGCAGGCGACCGGGATGTCCGCCGACGAGAGCGCGCCCGAGGGCCGCCGCCGCCTGCGCGAGCTGCTGGAGGAGGTCGGTAACGTCACCAGCGGCGTCACCGGGGACGCCGCCGCCGTGGTGGACGGGCTGGCACCCCTGGTCGGGCTCGGCGGCGCCGAGGTCGGCGCGCAGGAGAGCTTCTGGGCGGTACGGACCTTCCTCGCCGCGCTCGCCGAGAAACGTCCGCTGATCGTCTGGTTCGACGACGTGCACTGGGCCGAGCCGACCCTGCTGGACCTGATCGAACACGTCGCCGACTGGTCCCGGGAAGCGCCGGTCCTGCTGCTGTGCCTGGCCCGGCCGGAACTGCTCGAGGAACGCCGGACGTGGGGCGGCGGCAAGCTCAACGCCACGTCCATGCTGCTGCAGCCGCTGAGCGAGGAGCGCTGCCAGCGCCTGATCCGCACCCTGATGGGCTCGAACGACCTCGACCCGGCGCTGGTCGCGCGCATCACCGACTCGGCCGCGGGCAACCCGCTGTTCGTCGAGCAGACGCTGGCGGCCCTCGTCGACGACGGGCTGCTGCGCCGCGAGGGCGACCGCTGGATCGCCACCGGCAACCTGGGCTCGGTCCAGGTCGCCCCGACGATCTCCGCGCTGCTCGCCGCCCGGCTGGACCGGCTCAACGCCCACGAGCGGCGGGTCCTGGAGCGCGCCGCCGTGGTCGGGCAGCGTTTCTACCTGGACGCGGTGGTGGAGCTCTCCGCCCCGGCGGACCGGGCGGCGGTCGCCGAGCACTGCCTGTCGCTGGTCCGCAAGGAGCTGGTCCATCCCGACCGGTCGGACCTGCCCGGGGTGGAGGCGTTCCGGTTCCTGCACGTCCTGCTGCGCGACTGCGCCTACCAGGCGACGTCGAAGCGGCAGCGGGCGGACCTGCACCAGGGGTACGCGAGCTGGCTGCAGACCCGGATGGCCGGGCGGCCCGGCGAGCACGACGAGCTCGTCGGCTATCACCTGGAGCAGGCCTACCGGTACCGGGTCGCGCTCGGGCTGCGCGACGCCGAGACCGAGGAGCTGGGACGGCAGGCCGCCACCTGCCTGATCGAGGCCGCCGACCGGGTCCGCCAGGGCGACGAGACAGGAGCGGCCGGGCTCCTCAAACGGGCGGTCAAGCTACTTCCAGTGACAGATCCGCTGCGGATACGCGCCGAGATCGACCTTGGCTGGGCGCTGTACTCCTTCGACCGCTTCAGCGACGCCGAACGCATGCTGCGCCAGGCCACCGACCGGGCCACCCGGATCGGCGAGGCCGGCCTGCGCGCCCACGCCCGCCTCGCCCACCTGCGGCTGATGTTCGCCACCAGCCCGGAGGGGCTGGTCGCCGAGACCCTCGGCGAGGCGACCCGGGCGTTACCGATCTTCATGCAGAGCGGGGACGAGGTCGGCGCCGCGCTCGCCTGCCGCAGCCAGGCCGCCGCCTACATGGCGGCCGGCTGCTACGCCCTGGCGGAACGGGCGATGCAGGCCGCCGTCCGGCACGCCGAGGAGTCCGGGGTGCTGCGCGACGTCCAGACGACCAGGCGCGACCTCGTCCACCTGCTCAGCCTGGCTCCCCGGCCGGTCGGCGAGTCGATCGAGCGCGCGCAGCGGGCGCTGGCCGGTGTCGGCGACGACCGCGGCCTGCGCCGCTCCCTGCTCGCCCAGCTGGCGCTGCTGCACACGATGGCCGGGGACGTCGACGCCGGCATGGAGCACCTGATCCGGGCCGAGGCGATCGACTGGGACGTGCGCAGCCCCCGCGGGGACCCGCTGTACGGGGGCTTCGTCGTCGCCCGGATCGCCCTGCTCACCGACGACCTCGACACGGCCGAGCACGAGCTGCGGCGCAGCTGCCGCCGGCTGGCCCGGATGGGCGAGCGCGCGCACCTGGCCACCCGTGCCGCGGCCCTCGCCGACGTCCTGGTCAAGCTCGGGCGCCTGGACGAGGCCGCCACCTACGTGTCGCGCTCCCGCGACGCCGCCGCCGGCGACCAGGTGCCCGCCCAGGCGGGCTGGTGCGGGGTGCACGCCAAACTGCTCGCGATGCGGGGGCGGGACCGGGAGGTCGAGGCCGTGCGGTTCGCCGAGGCCGCCTGCGACCTCGCCGGCCGGACCGACGACTGGGACGGGCAGGCGCAGGCCTGGCTGACCTACGCCGAGGTGCTCCACCGGACCGGGCAGAGCGACCTGGTCCGGCCGAAGGTCGACGCCGCGGTCGCCTGCTACGAGAAGAAGGGCAACCTCACCGGGGCGACGCGGGCCCGCCGGCTGCTGGAGGACCTCGCAGCCTCCGTGTGAGGGCCCCGTACCGGGCCCTCAGTGTGAAGCCCTCAACGTGGGCCCCTCCATGTGGGGCCCTCCGCCACGTGAAGCCCTCGGTGTAAGGCCCTCGGCATGCCCTCGCTCGCGGGCCCGGCCGTAGCCGGTCCCACGATCCCGTCAGCCGGCCGCCCCGCACCCGCGGGCGCGGGCTTCTTCCTGCAAGTAGTGGAGCTCCTCGGCCCACACCCGGAAGCGTCCCACCGCGGCCAGCTCCGCGGCCAGCGCGCGGGCGATCCGGGCGATCGAGAGACGTTCCACCGGGCTGCGCAGCCACGGGCGGTCCGCCGTCTCCTCCTCGGTGGCCCGCTCGTAGGCCGCCCGGTGCAGGACGATCTCCGCCTGGGCGACCTCGATCTGCTCGACCAGCATCCGCGTCCGCGTCCACAGCTCGGCGTCGCTCGGCACGGCCCGCCCGACCGACCAGGGCCTGTGGCGGTGCCCGCTCATCGGGGGGCCACCCGAGCCGGCCGACTGCGTCACGGCGGACCTCGGCATAACAGACATGGTGACAGGCACCGCTTTACGATCGGCGCCCGGCTGGGCCCGGTAATGATACCGCCGCCAGCCACCACTGTCCGGCGTCCGCGGCGGTACTCACCCTCTGGGTACGAAGTCGGCGGCAGGAAGTGAATGCCCCGCGACCACGGGTAGGACCGATAGCGAGATAACGGAAAGGGATCACATCGGAACTTTCCGTGTTGTCGATGGGGGCCGGGGGACGTGGTGGCCGGATCGGTGGCGGTTGTGCTGGGATTTCCGCTCCTCCTGATGGCCGGCATGCTGGCCATGCAGCGGGTGGAACAAATGATCGAACGGGTGCGCCAGCCGGTGCTGCGAGCCGTCCCGGACCTGGACGACGCCTGCGTCGAGGAGGTCGAGGAGACCGGCCCGCCCCCGGCCCGCCTCCTGCGGCTGATCGTCTCCCGGCACGCCGTCCGCCCCTGACC